>NZ_CAUQPH010000027.1:0-39683 GCF_963519925.1 uncultured Stenotrophomonas sp.
GCCCTCGGGATGGCGTGGGCCGGCCAACGGCCGGCGCTACCGGGGAGGGGTAACCGCTATTCGGCGTAGATCATCGTGCGGCTCATGCCGCCGTCGACGATATGGTCCTGGCCTGTGATGAACCCGGCCAGGTCGGAGAGCAGGAACACGGCCAGGGCGCCGATGTCTTCCGGCTGGCCGACGCGTCCCACCGCATGCTGCGCATGGTCGCGGCGCGACAGCTTCGGCGTACGCCGGCGCGTGGGTGCCTGCCAGGCGTCGGTGGTGATCCAGCCAGGACTGATGCTGTTGACCCGTACCTGCGGTCCGCTGCTGATCGCCAACGCATGGGTGAACGCCACCAGCCCGCCCTTCGCGGCCGCATAGGCTTCGCTGTCCGCTTCGGACTGCCAGGCGCGGGTGGAGGCGATATTGAGGATGGCACCACCGGGTTTGCCCGCCGCCTGCTCGCGCAGTGCGGGCAGCGCGTGCTTGCTGCACAGGAACGCGCCGTGCAGGCTGGACAGCCGTCGCTGCCATTCGGCCAGCGACATCTCCGCGAGCGGCGTGCCATGCGCGCTGGCGATGCCGGCGTTGTTGACCAGTCCATCGATGCGACCGAACCGTTTCAGCGTGGCCCTGACCAGCGCCTGCACGCTGCGCTCGCTGGCCACGTCCGCGCGCTGGAACGCGGTGCGCTCGGGCAGGGCCCATTCCTTCAGGCAGGCGCGTCCGGCGTCGGCGTCCAGGTCGGCGATCACCACGCTGCCACCTGCGCCCAGCACCGCCTGCGCGATGCCCCGGCCGACGCCCTGCGCGCCGCCGGTGACGATCACCACGCGGTCGCGCAGCGGCTGCGCCGGCCAGTCGCTGATCGACGGGGTCAGTGGCATCGCGGCGTGTCCTTGCGCCCGAGCAGGCGCGTCCAGCCTTCGATGCCCAGCTTGTCCAGGGTCTCGATGTTGCGCTGGACGATCACGTCCGGGTCCGGGAAGGCGGCGACGGCGCGCTCGACGCTGTCTTCGCGCAGCAGGTGCAGGGTCGGGTAGGGCGCGCGGTTGGTGTAATTGCTTACATCGTCCGGTGCCACCCCTTCGAACTGGTACTGCGGATGGAAGCTGGCCACCTGCAGGATGCCCTGCAGGTCCAGCGCCTCGATCGCCGCGTCGGCGTTGTCGAGGAAGTCGTTGTAGTCCAGGAAATCGGTGAGCACGTCCGGATGCACGATCAGCGTGGTGTCGATCTGCTCGGCCGGGGTATCGCGCAGCAGCACCAGTTCCTCGGCCAGTTCCTCCACCAATGCCTCGACCGTGGTGGCATCGCTGAGCACGAAGCGCACCTGGTCTTTCACGTACACCGCCTTGGCGAACGGGCACAGGTTCAGGCCGATCACGATCTGCTCGAGCCACATGCGGGTCTCGGCGATCGGGTCGGTGGCGTCGGTGCCATCGCTGGCGGGCAGGTCATCCATGGCGGTCAATCGCGGAAGTTGTCGTACTGCAACGGAACCTCGAAGGTTTCCTTCTTCAGCAGGGCGATGGCGTCCTGCAGGTCGTCGCGCTTCTTGCCGGTCACGCGCAGCTTGTCGCCGTTGATCTGGGTGTCCACCTTGAGCTTGGCTTCCTTGATCTTCGCCGCGATCTTCTTGGCCACCTTCTGCTCGATGCCCTGCTTGACGGTGATCTTCTGGCGCGCACCGGCCAGGTTGGTTTCGATGTCGCCGAACTCCAGGCACGACGCGTCGATCTTCCGCGCGGTCAGGCGCTGGCGCAGGATGTCGGTCATCTGCTGCAGCTGGAATTCGCTCGGCGCGGACTGGTTGATCACGCCGTCCTCCAGCACGAACTTCGCGTCCACGCCCTTGAAGTCGAAGCGGGTGGACAGCTCGCGGTTGGCCTGGTCGACCGCGTTGGTCAGTTCATGGATGTCGACTTCGGAAACGACGTCAAACGAGGGCATGGGGATTCTCCTGCGGGTGAAGACCCCATTCTAACCAACCGCGCATGCACGCCCCGGCATGGGCGGCGATAATGGGTGCATGGATACCCAACGCTCCCCCACCCGCGCCGTTGCCTGGATGCTGCTGGCGGTGGCCTGCTTCTCGCTGATGGACGCCGGCATGAAGCAGCTGTCGGCCAGCTACCCGACCCTGCAGGTCACCTTCCTGCGCGGGGCGGCGTCGCTGCCGTTCGTGCTGGTCTGGGTGCTGGCCACGGCCGGGCCGCGCTCGCTCATCCCGGTGCGCTGGGGCCTGCACCTGCTGCGCGGGCTGCTGGGCATGGCCATGATCGGCTGCTTCGTGTTCGCCCTGCGCAGCCTGCCGCTGTCCACCGCCTACACCATCTATTTCGTGGCGCCGCTGCTGATCGCCGCGCTGTCGGTGCCCTTGCTCGGTGAATACGTCGGGCCGCGCCGCTGGATCGCCATCGGCATCGGCCTGGTCGGGGTGCTGGTGGTGCTGCGCCCCGGGGTGGGCGGGTTCATCTCCATTCCCGGGCTGATGGTGCTGCTGGCGGCCACCGCATACGCGGTCGCGGCGATCACCGTCAGCATGCTGACCCGCACCGACACCCCGCAGTCGATGGTCGTGTGGTTCCTGGTGCTGCTGGCGCTGGGCGCCGGCCTGCTGGCGATCCCGGACTGGCAGCCGCTGCGGCTCGGCCACGCCGGCCTGATCGCCGGCATGGGCCTGGCCGGCGCCGGTGGGCAGGTGGCGCTGACCCGGGCCTTCCAGCTCGGCGAGGCCTCCATGATCGCCCCGCTGGAGTACACCGGGCTGGTCTGGGTGATCGGCTGGGACCTGCTGTTCTGGGGCGCGCTGCCCGACGGCTACACCTGGCTGGGGGCAGCGATCATCGTCGCCTCAGGGCTGTACCTGCTGCACCGCGAGCGGGTCCGGAAGGTCACCGCCCCGCAGCCGCTGGATCACCCCTGAGGCCCGCCGGGCGGGCAATGACATCGCGTTATAAGCAAACGGAATATGATTCGCTGCTGCCGCGCGGGCCAAGGCCGTCCCGCGCTGGTAGGCTGCACGCCCCCTCCCGTCGATGCCCCGGTTGACCGCGAAGTGATCGAGTTCCAGCGCCTGCACAAATCCTATGCCGTCGGCGGCCGCGCGATCGCCGCGCTGCAGCCGCTGGACCTGACCATCGAGGCCGGCGAGGTGTTCGGCATCATCGGCCATTCCGGCGCGGGCAAATCCACCCTGATCCGCCTGATCAACCGGCTGGAAGAGCCGAGCGGCGGGCGCCTGCTGATCAACGGCGAAGACGTCACCGCGCTGGACCGCGATGGCCTGCGCGCCTTGCGCCGGAAGATCGGCATGATCTTCCAGCACTTCAACCTGCTGTCCTCGCGCACGGTAGCGGCCAATGTGGCTTTCCCGCTGGAGCTGGCCGGCGCCCCGCGCGCGGAGATCGATGCGCGGGTGGCCGAGCTGCTGCACACGGTGGGCCTGGAAGCGCACGCCAACAAATACCCGGCGCAGCTGTCCGGTGGCCAGAAGCAGCGCGTCGGCATTGCCCGCGCGCTGGCCACGCGCCCGCAGATCCTGCTCTGCGATGAAGCGACCAGCGCGCTGGATCCGCAGACCACCGCGTCGGTGCTGAAGCTGCTGGGCCGGATCAACCGCGAGCTGGGCCTGACCATCGTGCTGATCACCCACGAAATGGATGTGATCCGTCGTGTCTGCGATCGCGTGGCCGTGCTCGATGCCGGCCACCTGGTGGAAACCGGCCCGGTCACCGACGTGTTCCTGCACCCGCAGCACCCGACCACCCGGCGTTTCGTCAACGAGTCCGAACAGGTCGACGAGGGCGAGCTGCACAAGGACTTCGATGCCGTGGCCGGGCGCATCGTGCGCCTGACCTTCCTCGGTAGCGACACCTACGAACCGGTGCTGGGGCGCATCGCCCGCGAAACCGGCGTGGACTACAACATCCTGTCCGGACGCATCGACCGCATCAAGGACACCCCGTATGGCCAGCTGACCGTGTCGCTGGTGGGCGGCGACGTGCAGGCCGCGCAGGCCGGCTTCGTTGCCGCCGGCGTCCACCTGGAGGAACTGCGCCGATGAACCTGGCTACCGCAGGCGGTTTCTTCCGCCACCTGGACGCGGGCAAGTGGGCCGACATCGGCCAGGCCACCGTCGACACCCTGTTGATGCTGGCCGGTTCGCTGCCACTGACCCTGGCCATCGGCCTGCCGCTGGGCGTGCTGCTGTTCCTGACCGGCTCGCCGCAGCTGCACCGCAAGCCGGTGCTGTACGGCGGGCTGGCGCTGCTGGTCAACCTGCTGCGCTCGGTGCCCTTCATCATCCTGATGATCGTGTTGATTCCGATCACGCTGTGGATGATGGGCACCTCGCTCGGCGTGCGCGGCGCGATCGTGCCGCTGGTGATCGGCGCCGCACCGTTCTATGCGCGCCTGGTGGAAACCGCGCTGCGCGAGGTGGACCGGGGCGTGATCGAGGCCAGCCAGGCGATGGGTGCCACCACCTGGCAGCTGGTCAGCCGCGTCCTGCTGCCCGAAGCACGGCCCGGCCTGATCGCCGGCGCCACGGTGACCGTGATCGCGCTGATCGGCTTTACCGCGATGGGCGGTGCCATCGGTTCGGGTGGCCTGGGCGACCTGGCCTTCCGCGACGGCTACCAGCGCTCGCACACCGACGTGGCGCTGGTCACCGTGGTGCTGCTGCTGGTGCTGGTCCAGCTGCTGCAGATGCTGGGCGACTGGCTGGTGGCGCGCTACTCGCGGAAGTAACCCGAGGGCAGGCCAACGGCCGGCTCTATCGAAGGCAGCGATTCAATTGAGGTGTAGCGAAAGGGCACTCCCCTTGCGTGATGCGCGTCTGTGTTATATTCCGTTTGGCGTAATACGCTTGGCGGAATGATCCAGTCCTTCCGCTGCCGACAGACGCTCGCCCTGTTTGAAGGCCGTTGTCCCCGGCAGTTCCGCGGGTTCCAGTCGGCGGCCGAGCGCAAACTGCAGATGCTGGACGCCGCGCAGACCCTGCACTTCCTGCGCAGTCCGCCCGGCAACCGCCTCGAACCGTTGACTGGGGACCGCCGCGGCCAGTACAGCATCCGCATCAACGCCCAGTGGCGGCTGTGTTTTGGCTGGACCGAAGCCGGTCCGCGCGACGTCGAGATCGTTGACTACCATTGAGGTGCCGCCATGCGTCGTCCCAACAACAACCTGAGGGCCATCCACCCGGGCGAAATCCTGCGCGAAGAGTTCCTGAACCCGCTGGAGCTGAGCATCAACGCGTTGGCCCGCGCTCTGGACGTGCCCGCCACCCGCCTGCACGCGATAGTGCATGGCACCCGCGGGGTCACCGCGGACACAGCCGTACGCCTGGCGCGCCATTTCGGCGGCGACCCCGCGTCATGGCTGGCCCTGCAGGCCGAATACGATCTGAAAACCCTGCCTACCCGGCAGGAAATCGAGAGCAACGTGCGACCCCGCCAGGTGGCGTGACCGCCGGCGACGGTTACCGGACGTTCGGAACCTCGTACCCCAGCCGGTCCACCTGCTCGCGGTGCTGTGGCACGCGCTTGAGCTTGTCGGTGTTGACCCCGTAATCGTCGCGCAGGCGCGTCGCCAGTTCCTTGTAGAGGTCCTTGTCCATGTCCGGGGTGCGCGCGAAGATCCAGGCCATTTCGCGGCCCGGGTAGCCCAGCATCGCCCAGGAATAGTCCGGAGCCACTTCCAGCACGCGGGTATGGGTCGGCACTACCTTGTAGAACCAGGTCCGCCAGTTGTGGTTGCCGCTCTTCTCGTCCACCGACGCACGCACGGTGATCTGCTGCAGCGGCTCGGAGAAGCCGTCGCGGAAGGAATAGGTGATCGACACCTTCTGGTCGCCGCGCAGGCTGTACCGGTTCACGCTGGCCACGTGGCCGCGTTCGACCGGGTTCGGCACGCGGCCGATCACGTACCAGGTACCCATGAACCGCTGCAGGTCGATCGGGGCGCTGGCCGGAGCGCTGACCGTCGGCGCAGGCGTTGGCTTGCTGTCGCCAAACGCACAGGCGGACAGCAGCGACAGCGTCGACAGCAGCAGGACAACGCGAAGCGGGCGGTTCGAAGACATGCGGCGAAAAGCTCCAGTGATGGTACCGGCCGTGGCTCGGTGAACGTGGCTGCAGGCATGGTGGGTGGGACGGAAGAGAACGTCAATGGCGGGAATGCGAAGGTCGCAGCCTGTGAGATGGCAGCACGGCAAGGTGACGCATCACTTTCGCATGGAGCCCTGTCATGACCCTGTCGTCTTCGCGCCGTTCCCGCACCCCGCAGGCCCCCGATCCCCGCGTCCTGCGCGGCATCCGCCAGGTGGCCCTGGCCGGTCTGGCCCTGGTGCTGGTCTGGCCGGCCGCACGTGGCAGCAGTGAATGGCTGGGCTGGCTGCCGATGTGGCTGGTGGGCATGCCGTGCCTGGCCTGGTGGAGCCTGCATCGTTTCCGTCTGCCGGCGTCCTGGATGGCCTCATACCGCCAGCGCCGGCGGGGGCCGCAGGCCCGGCGCCGCGCCCCTGTACGGCCGCGGCGGGCGCGCCCTGACCTTCGACAGGGGGGAGCCGGGCAGGCCGTGTGATAGCGTCGGAGGGATATGACCGCCTGGAGCCATGATGTCCCGACTCGCTTCCGCCTGCCTGATGGCAGGCCTGTTCTCCGCTGGATTGGCCGGAACCGCCATGGCCGCTGAGACTCCCGCCGACCCCTACGCCTGGCTGGAAGATGTCAGCGGCGACAAGGCGCTGGACTGGGTGAAGCAGCAGAACGCCGCGTCCGAAGGGCGTCTGGCCCAGACCCCGGCCTTCAAGCAGATGGAAGCCAGCATCCGCGAGGTGCTCGACTCGGACGCGAAGATCCCGGGCGTGCAGAAGATCGGCGCTTACTACTACAACTTCTGGAAGGACAAGCAGCACGAGCGCGGCGTGTGGCGTCGCACCACCCTGGACGAGTACCGCAAGCCCGCGCCGGCGTGGGAAACCGTGCTCGACCTGGACGCGTTGAACAAGGCGGAAGGTGAAAACTGGGTGTGGCATGGCGCCGAGTGCCTGCGCCCCGATTACAGCCGCTGCCTGATCGCGCTGTCGCGCGGCGGCGCGGACGCCGACGTCACCCGTGAATTCGACCTGGCCAACAAGACCTGGATCAAGGACGGCTTCTTCCGCCCCGAATCCAAGGGCGGGCTGGGCTGGATCGATCGCGACACCGCGTTCGTCTATACCGATTTCGGCAAGGACAGCATGACCACCTCGGGCTACCCGCGCGTGGCCAAGCTGTGGAAGCGCGGCACTCCGATGTCCGCCGCCAGCGTGGTCTACGAGGGCAAGCCCGATGACATGTACATCGCGGCCCTGCATGACGATACCCCCGGCTTCGAGCGCAACCTGGTCAGCCGGACCCTGGCCTTCTACAACAACGAGCTGTACCTGCGCGCCGACGATGGCACGCTGACCAGGATCGATGCACCGAACTCGGCAGAGAAGGGCCTGCGCCGGGAGTGGCTGACACTGGAACTGCGCGAACCCTGGACCGTGGGTGGCAAGACCTACACCGCCGGTTCGCTGCTGGTGACCCGACTGGATGACTTCCTCGCCGGCAAGCGTGACTTCGAGGTGCTGTTCGCCCCCACCGAAACCACGTCGCTGGCGGGCTCGAGCTGGACGAAGAACCACCTGGTGCTGAACGTGCTGGACGACGTGAAGAGCCGCCTGCAGGTGCTCACCCCCACGGCGAAGGGCTGGAAGAAGAGCGATTTCACCGGCGCGCCGTCGTTCGGCACCGTGGCCGTGGGCGCGGTGGATGCCGATGAAAGCGACGCGGTGTGGATGACCGTCACCGACTACCTGACCCCGACCACGCTGGCCCTGGCCGAGATCGGCAAACAGCCGGAAGTGCTCAAGACCATGCCGGCGTTCTTCGATGCCGAAGGCAAGGTGATCGAGCAGCATTTCGCCACCAGCAAGGACGGCACCCGCGTGCCGTATTTCGTGGTGCACGCCAAGGACATGAAGCTGGACGGGTCCAACCCGACCCTGCTGTACGGTTACGGCGGCTTCGAGATCTCGCTGACCCCGTCGTATTCCGGTGGCATGGGCCGCGCATGGCTGGAAAAGGGCGGCGTCTACGTGGTGGCCAACATCCGCGGCGGTGGCGAGTACGGCCCGCGCTGGCACCAGGCGGCGCTGAAGCAGAACCGGCACAAGGCGTATGAAGACATGGCCGCGGTCGCACGCGACCTGGTCAGCCGCAAGATCACCTCGCCGAAACATCTGGGCGTGCAGGGCGGCAGCAACGGCGGCCTGCTCACCGGCAACATGCTCACCCAGTACCCGGAGCTGTTCGGTGCGGTGGTGGTGCAGGTGCCGCTGCTGGACATGAAGCGCTACAGCCACCTGCTGGCCGGTGCATCCTGGATGGCCGAATACGGCAACCCGGACACCGCCGACTGGTCGTACATCCAGACCTTCTCGCCCTACCATCTGTTCGACCCGGCCAGGACCTATCCGCCGGTACTGTTCACCACCTCGACCCGCGATGACCGCGTCCACCCGGGCCATGCGCGCAAGATGGCGGCGAAGATGATCGCCGCCGGCAAGGACGTGACGTATTACGAGAACATCGAAGGTGGCCACGGCGGCGCGGCGAACAATGCGCAGGCCGCGCACATGTCGGCGCTGGCGTACGCGTTCCTCTGGGAACGCCTGAAATAACCGGTTGCCGGCCAACGGCCGGGGCTACCGTCGATGCTTGCCCGCCGCGGCGCGGGCAAGCCTCTCCTCCGGGTGGTGGGGCGTCTGGTTGGCTCCACCCCTTTTGAACGCCGCGCGTAATGCGCGGCGTTTTTTTGTACCTACCGGGCGGTAGGCGCCGACCGTTGGTCGGTGCGTTTCCAGCGTTCCAGGCCGCGTGCGATCCGTGCCACCGCCTCTTCCAGCCGTGGAATTTCCTGCGTGTACGCCAGGCGCACATGCTGGTTCGCGCGGTAGTGGCCGAAGTCCAGGCCCGGAGTGAACGCGACGTGCTCCGTTTCCAGGAAGTGCGCGCAGAACGCCTGCGCGTCATCGGTGAACGCGCTGACGTCGCAGTACAGATAGAACGCGCCTTCCGGTTCGACCTCGATGCGGAAGCCGAGGGCGCGCAGCGCCGGCAGAAGATAGTCGCGACGGGCCTGGAACGCATGGCGACGCTGTTCGAAGATCGCGATCGTCTCGTCCTCGAAGCAGGCCAGCGCGGCATGCTGGGCGATGCTGGAAGCACTGATGTACAGGTTCTGCGCCAGCTTCTCCAGCTCCGGTACGGCCTGCGGCGGTGCCACCAGCCAGCCGAGGCGCCAGCCGGTCATGCCGAAGTACTTGGAGAAGCTGTTGAGCACGAAGGCGTCGTCATCCACCTGCAGCACGCTGGCCGCGTCCATGCCGTAAGTCAGGCCGTGGTAGATCTCGTCCACCACCAGGTGTCCGCCGCGGTCCTTCAGCGACTGCGACAGTGCCGCCAGCTGCGCCGCGGGGAGCACCGTGCCGGTTGGGTTGGCCGGCGAGGCCACCAGCGCGCCGACGCTGGCCGCGTTCCAGTGGGTTTCCACCAGCGCCGGGGTGAGCTGGTACGCGGTCTGCGGACCCACCGGGACGAGTTGCGCGGCACCTTCGACCAGGCGCAGGAAGTGGCGGTTGCACGGATAGCCGGGGTCAGCCAGCAACCAGTGCCGGTCCGGGTCGACCAGCAGGCTGCTGGCCAGCAGCAGCGCTCCCGAGCCACCCGGCGTGACCAGGATCCGCTCCGGGTCCAGGTCCAGGTCGTAACGGGTGCCGTAGAACGCGGCGATGGCGGCGCGCAGTGCCGGCAGTCCGCGCGCAGCGGTGTAGCGGGTATGCCCGGCGGCCAGCGCGGCCTGGCCGGCGCGCACGATCGGTTCGGCGGTGGTGAAATCGGGCTCGCCGATCTCCAGGTGGATCACATCGTGCCCCTGCTGCTCCAGCGCCTGGGCGCGGGCGAGCAGGGACATGACGTGGAAGGGAGCGATGTCCTGGCTGCGGCGGCTGTAGTTCATGCGGCCCATCATAGGCGAGCGCCCGCGGGCTAGACTGCATCTCCACCATTGCATTCGCGGGCAAGGAGCCTTATTTCGTGAATCCCACCGTCTCTTTCCTGGTTGCCAGCCTGATGACCGCTTCCGTGCATGCCGCCCCCGCGCTGACCCCACCCGACGCCGAGAAGCATCCGCATGTGGTGACGGCCCCGTTCGGTGCCACCCGCACCGATGAGTACTACTGGCTGCGCGACGACAAGCGTGAAGCGCCGGCCATGCTGGCCTACCTGAATGCGGAAAATGCGTACACCGACCAGGTGATGGCGCCGCTCAAGCCGGTGCAGGAGACGCTGTACAACGAAATCGTGGGCCGGATCAAACAGGACGATGCCAGCGTGCCGGCGCGCGAGCGCGGCTACTGGTACTACTCCCGCTTCGAGACCGGCAAGGACTACCCGATCCAGGCACGCCGCAAGGGCAGCATGGACGCGCCGGAGGAGATCCTGCTCGACATCAACCAGATGGCCGCCGGCAAGGGCTACTTCAGTGTCGACGACGCCGAGGTCAGCCAGGACAACCAGCTGCTGGCGTGGGCCGAGGATGACGTGGGCCGCCGCCAGTACGTGATCCGTTTCAAGGACCTGCGTACCGGCGAAGTGCTGCCCGACCGCATCGAGAATGTTTCTGCGAACGTGGTCTGGGCCGATGACAACCGCACCCTGTTCTACGTGGAGAACGACCCGGAGACGCTGCTTACGGTACGGGTGAAGAAGCACGTGCTGGGCACCCCGGTGAGCAGCGACGTTCTGGTCTACGAAGAGGAAGACGACAGCTTCTACATGGGCGTGGGCCGCACCCGTGACGACCGCTACCTCACCATTGAACTGCACAGCACGGTCAGCTCCGAGGCGCGCTACGCGCCGGCTGCCGACCCCCGTGAGTTCACCGTGCTGGCGCCGCGCGCACGCGATGTGGAGTACGACGCCGACCACTTCGACGGGCGCTGGGTGATCCGCACCAACGACGCAGGCGCGAAGAACTTCAAGATCGTGACCGCACCGAGCGACGCCACCACGCGCAGCCAGTGGACCGACTGGGTGGCGCACGACGACAACGTGCTGGTGGAAGGTTTCGAGCTGTTCGTCGGCTTTACCGCCATCGCCGAGCGTTCCAACGCGCTGGAACGGGTGCGCCTGCTGTTTGCGGACGGCCGCCAGGACTACGTCAAGGCCGACGAACCGGCGTACTCGATGGGCCTGGCCGCCAACCCCGAGCCGGACACGCCGTGGCTGCGCTATGCCTATACCTCGCTGACCACCCCGACCACCACCTATGAGCTCAACACCCTCACCGGCGAGCGCCGCCAGCTCAAGCAGCAGCCGGTCATCGGTTACGACCCGACGCAGTACACCACCGAGCGGGTCTGGGTGACCGCGCGCGACGGGGTCAAGGTGCCGGTGTCGCTGGTATATCGGAATGGGTTCCGGAAGGACGGCAGCGCCGCGCTGTACCAGTACGCCTACGGCAGCTACGGCATGTCGATGGATCCGGGGTTCAACCAGACCGTGGTCAGCCTGCTCGACCGTGGCGTGGTGTATGCGATCGCGCACATCCGCGGCGGTGAGGAAATGGGCCGCGCCTGGTACGAAGACGGCAAGCTGCTGAACAAGCAGAACACCTTCAACGACTTCGTAGATGTCACCCGCGAACTGGTCCGCCAGGGCTACGCGGCCAAGGACCGGGTGGCCGCCTCCGGTGGCAGTGCCGGCGGCCTGCTGATGGGCGCGGTGGCCAACCAGGCACCGCAGGACTATCGGGTGATGGTGGCGCAGGTACCGTTCGTGGACGTGGTCACCACCATGCTCGACCCGACCATTCCGCTCACCACCAACGAATACGACGAATGGGGCAACCCCGAACGGCGCGAGTACTACGACTACATGCTCACGTACTCGCCCTACGACAACGTCACGCGCCAGGCCTACCCGTCGCTGTTCGTCGGTACCGGGTTGTGGGATTCGCAGGTGCAGTACTGGGAACCGGCCAAGTGGGTGGCGCGCCTGCGCGACAACAACACCGGCCGCCTGCCGATCGTGTTCCGCACCAACATGGAAGCCGGGCACGGCGGCAAATCCGGCCGTTTCCAGCGTTACAGGGAGCTGGCCGAGTCGTATGCGTTCGTCCTCCAGCAACTGGGCGTCGACGCTGCGTCGAACTGACGCAGCGGTGTGCGCGGCGGGACCGTCGCGGTGGCCGTCCCGGCTGGGTATGCTGGGCGCATGACCGCGCACCCGCCCCCCGACGCTGCCGATGCCCCGCCTGCGCGCGTGCCGGAACCGGCGCGCCGCGTGCGCTTCCGCTGGGCCTGGTGGCTGCTGGCCTATGCCAGCCTGGGCACCGGCATCGTCGGTATCTTCGTGCCGGGGCTGCCCACCACGGTGTTCATCCTGATCGCGGCCTGGGCCGCTTCGCGTGGCTCTGAGCGGCTGCACAACCGGCTGCTGCAGGACCCCCGGTTCGGCCCGGCGATCCGCAACTGGCAGGCGCATGGCGCGGTCAGCCGGAAGGGCAAGTGGATGGCCACCCTGACCATGGCGGTCTGCGCCGGGATCATGCTGTGGTGCGTGCCGTTGGCCTGGGTGAAGTGGCTGTCGATCGGCTGCATGACCACCGTGGCGGCGTGGCTGTGGACCCGGCCGTTGCCGCCGTAGCACTGCCTGGGCCGGCCAACGGCCGGCGCTACCCGCGGCGGCAGTCACCGGTCCGGGCGCACCGGTCCCATCTGGGCGTTCATTGAATCGGCACACCTGTCCTTTCGCTCGCCGCTATACTCGGGCCATGAGCATCCCCCATCGCAATCGCATCCTGATTCCGTTGGCAGCGCTGGCGCTGCTGTTCCTTTCGGCCTGCGGCAACAAGGGCCCGCTGGTGATGCCGCAGAAGCCGGTGCCGGTGGAAGAGCAGGCGGTCGAACCCGCCAGCGACGCCGACACCGTGCCGGAAGACACCAATGACACCGACGCCCCGCCGGTGGTGCCGGACCCGGTCGAACCGCAGCTCGACAACGCCAGCGACGACGACGGGAATGAGTAAGGCCGCGTCCGCCGCACTGCGCTTCAGCAAGATGCACGGTGCGGGCAACGACTTCGTTGTGCTGGACCTGCGCGATGGCACCCCCGCACCGACCCCGGCCCTGGCCGCCCAGCTCGCCGACCGCCACACCGGCGTCGGCTGCGACCAGATCCTGACCATCGAACCGCCGCGCGCGGAAGGCTCGGTAGCCGCGTACCGCATCTGGAATTCGGACGGTTCGCAGTCCGAACAGTGTGGCAACGGCGCGCGCTGCGTGGCCGCCTGGCTGGTGCGCGACGGCGCGGCGCAGGGCGACCGCTTCAACATCGACAGCCCGCTGGCCACCCACGCCATCGAACGCATCGGCAGCGACCACTACGCGGTGGCCATGGGCGTGCCGCGCTTCGAACCGGAGCAGGTGCCGCTGCTGGGCTTCGCCCGTGCCCGCGAGGAATACCTGCTGCCGTTGCAGGGCGACACCGTCCGCTTCGGCGCGGTGTCGATGGGCAACCCGCATGCGGTGATCGAAGTCGGCCTGGTCGATGCCGCACCGGTCGAGCGCCTCGGTCCGCTGCTGCAGCAGCACGCTACCTTCCCGCAGTCGGTGAATGTCGGGTTCGTGCAGGTGATCGACCCGCAGCACGCGCGGTTGCGCGTGTACGAACGCGGCGTGGGTGAAACCCTGGCCTGCGGCAGCGGTGCCTGCGCGGCCGCGGTGGTGATGATGCAACGGGGCCGCCTGCAGCGCGACGCCACGGTGTCGCTGCCGGGCGGCGAGCTGCGCCTGCGCTGGCCGGCCGACGACGCCGAGGTGGTGATGTCCGGTCCGGCGTCATTCGTCTTCGAAGGGGAGTGGAACGCATGAGCGACACCGTCGAGAAGATCGGGGCGCATGAAGTCGCCTCCTGGCTGCGCCGGCATCCGGCCTTCCTGAAGCAGTTCCCGGACCTGGCCCTTACCCTGGTGGTGCCGCGCGATGACGGCCCCACCGCGTCGCTGGCCAGCTACCAGCTGGAAGTGCTGCGCGACAAGAACCGCGAACTGTCGCGCCGGCTCGCCGACCTGGCCGCCAACGCACAGGTCAACGAACGTTTGGCCGTGCGCACCCACCAGCTGACCCTGGCGCTGATGAAGCAGGGCACCGCGGCGGACACGCTGCGCGCGATGGCCGCGTCGCTGGAAGAGGACTTTGCCGGCGACCTGGTCCGGCTGGTGGTACTGCAGCCGGTGCCGGGGCTGGAGCAGGCGCCGTGGCTGCAGGTGATCGAGGAAAGCAGCCCGCTGCTGGGCGCGTTCCGCGACTGCCTGAAGGATGGCGAGCCGATCTGTGGCCGCCTGCAGCCGGAAAAGAACGCCGTGCTGTACGGTGGTCGGGTCGACGAAGTGCAGTCCAGCGCGCTGTTGCCGCTGCCCGGCGTCGGCCTGATCGCGGTCGGCAGCCACGATGGCAACCGTTTCTATCCCGGGATGGGCACGCTGTTCCTGCGCATGATGGGCGAAGCGCTGGTCGTGGCGCTCAAGCGGTTCGATCCGGCCTGAGCCTGCCCGGGCGAGCGAGCACATGAACGCCGTCCAGGACTTCCTCGGCTACCTGCAGGTGGAGCGCCGCGCGTCGGCGCATACGCTGGACGCCTACCGGCGCGACCTGGACGCGCTCGGCGCATGGGCCACCGCGCACGACGCAGAGGCCGCCACGCTGGAGGGCGCCCAGCTGCGCCAGTTCATCGCCGACGAACACCGCCGCGGGCTGGCGCCGAAGTCGCTGCAACGGCGTCTGTCGGCGTGCCGCAGTTTCTATGCCTGGCTGCTGAAGCACCAGCGCATTGCGGCCAGCCCGGCCGCGGGCCTGAAAGCGCCGAAGGCGCCGCGCAAGCTGCCACAGGTGCTCGATGCGGATGAGGCGGTGCGCCTGGTCGAGCTGCCCACCGATGCGCCGTTGGGCCTGCGCGACCGCGCGCTGCTGGAGCTGTTCTATTCGTCGGGGCTGCGCCTGAGCGAGCTGTGCGCGCTGATATGGCGCGACCTGGATTTCGCCACCGGCCTGGTCAACGTGCTGGGCAAGGGCAACCGCCAGCGCCGCGTGCCGTTCGGTTCGCATGCCCGCGAGGCGTTGTCTGGCTGGCGAGCGGAAAGTGGCGGTGCCGACGGGCAGCCGGTGTTTCCCGGGCGCAGGGGCGGGCCGATCACCCAGCGCGCGGTGCAGATCCGCATCCGCCAGCTGGCCCAGCGCCAGGGCCTCTTCAAGCACGTGCACCCGCACATGCTGCGGCACAGCTTCGCCAGCCACATCCTGGAATCGTCGGGCGACCTGCGTGGTGTGCAGGAGCTGCTGGGCCATGCCGACATCGCTACCACGCAGATCTACACCCATCTGGATTTCCAGCACCTGGCCAAGGTGTACGACGCGGCGCACCCGCGCGCCAAGCGGCGCAAGGCGCCGGCAGCGGACACGCCAGCGGACGGCTGAATGCCCGCTGGCGCTGAACGGCAGCTTCACGTGCGGGGTTGATGGCGGCGGCGGACGGCCCCATGTCCCTCGAACAGCAGCCCGGAGGCACCATGGATCCCAGTCAGAACCCCACCGTTTTTCATGCCACCACCATCGTCTGCGTTCGTCGCGGCGATCACGTGGCCATTGCCGGCGACGGCCAGGTCACGCTGGGCCACACGGTGATGAAGGGCAACGCCCGCAAGGTGCGCCGACTGGGCCGCGACGGCCAGGTGCTGGCCGGGTTCGCCGGTGCCGCTGCGGATGCGTTCACCCTGTTCGAACTGTTCGAAGCCAAGCTGGAGAAGCATGGCCAGCTGACCCGCGCCGCGGTGGAGCTGGCCAAGGATTGGCGCACCGAGCGTCGCCTGGGCAAGCTGGAAGCGCTGCTTGCGGTCGCGGACACCGAGACCTCGCTGATCATCAGCGGCACCGGTGACGTGATCGAGCCGGAAGACGGCATCATCGCGATCGGCTCCGGCGGCTCGTACGCGTTGTCGGCCGCACGCGCGCTGATGGCGCACACCGAACTGGACGCACGCACGATTGCCAGCGAGGCGATCAACATCGCCGGCGACATCTGCATCTACACCAACCGCAACGTCGTGGTGGAGGAGCTGTAACGCGTAGCGTTACAGCTCGGTAGCGCCGGCCGTTGGCCGGCCCAGGCGGTGTCGGATGCCGGCCAACGGCCGGCGCTACCTCACCGTTACGTCGTGACCAGTGACCGCCTCAGCGCGGGATTCCTCCAGCAGGCAAGGCGTCGCCTGCACGGTTCCCCCCCATTCTCTGTGAGCACCCACCCCATGCCGCACAAGATCGAAGTTTCCTCCGCCACCATGACCCCGCGCGAGATCGTGCAGGAACTGGACCGGCACATCGTCGGCCAGCACGACGCCAAGCGCGCGGTGGCCATCGCGCTGCGCAACCGCTGGCGGCGCATGCAGCTGCCGGCCGAGCTGCGCGATGAAGTCATGCCCAAGAACATCCTGATGATCGGCCCGACCGGCGTCGGCAAGACCGAGATCGCAAGGCGCCTGGCCACGCTGGCGAACGCGCCGTTCGTGAAGGTGGAAGCCACCCGCTTCACCGAGGTCGGCTATGTCGGCAAGGACGTCGAGCAGATCATCCGCGACCTGGCCGATACCGCGGTCAAGCTGTACCGCGAGCAGGCCAAGGTCCGCGTGCGCAACCAGGCCGAAGAGCGGGCCGAGGACCGGATACTGGACGCGCTGCTGCCACGCCGTGCAGGTGGTATCGGTTTCGATCCGGAGGCGGCACGCAACGAGCCGTCGGCGCAGGACAATGAAACCCGCATCAAGTTCCGCCGCATGCTGCGCAATGGCGAGCTGGACGATCGCGAGATCGATCTGGAAGTCAGCGCGAACGTCGGTGTGGACATCATGACCCCGCCGGGCATGGAGGAGATGGGCCAGCAGCTGCGCCAGATGTTCTCCAGCCTCGGCGGCGGCAAGGCGCAGAAGCGCACGCTGAGCATCAGGGCGGCGCGCCCGCTGCTGGTCGAGGAAGAAGCCGGCAAGCTGGTCAACGAGGACGATATCCGCATCGCGGCGATCGAGGCCTGCGAACAGCATGGCATCGTGTTCATCGACGAGATCGACAAGGTCGCCAAGCGCGGCGACAACGTTGGTGGCGGCGATGTCTCCCGCGAAGGCGTGCAGCGCGACCTGCTGCCGCTGGTGGAAGGCTCGAACGTGTCGACCAAGTACGGCACGGTCAAGACCGACCACATCCTGTTCATCGCGTCCGGTGCGTTCCACCTGGCCAAGCCAAGCGACCTGATTCCGGAATTGCAGGGTCGTTTCCCGATCCGGGTGGAGCTGGGCGCGCTGAGCAAGGACGACTTCGTGCGCATCCTGACCGAACCGAAGGCGGCGCTGACCAAGCAGTACGAAGCGCTGCTGCAGACCGAAGGCGTCGCGGTGAACTTTACCACCGATGCGGTGGACCGCCTGGCCGAGATCGCCTTCCAGGTCAACGAACGCCAGGAAAACATCGGCGCCCGCCGCCTGCATACGGTACTGGAACGCCTGCTCGATTCGCTCAGCTACGAAGCCCCGGACCGCGACGGCGAAACCATCGCCATCGACAAGGCGTACGTGGACAAGCACCTGGGCGAGCTGGTCAAGGACCCGGACCTGAGCCGTTACATCCTGTAACCGGTTCGGTGTATGAACCCATGAAAAGGCGGCACGTCGGTGCCGCCTTTTTTGTTGCGCAGCCACGCAGGGCGTGGCTCTACGCGCGGCGTTACGCTTCGTCGTCGGTCGGCAGTGCTTCCGGCGGTGAGCCGGGGACGAACACGCCCGGCACCACGAAGGCGCTGAAGATCGCGTCCAGGGTCTGCGTGCCGTCGCGCTGCAGGTCGAACAGTTCCGGCTCGAGCATCGCGCTGTACAACACGCCGGTCAGGCTGGTGCTGATGATGCGCGCCACCGTATCCACCTCCACCCCTGCGCGCAGCTGGCCCAGGTCGCGCGCGCGCTGCAGGGCCGCGGCGAAGATCGCCAGCTCCTCACGCGACATCTCGCGCTGCATGTCCTGCATCGCCTGGCTTTCCACCGACAGATCGTTGCGCAGCATGATCTCCAGCATGTTGCGCAGGCGCTCGTCCTCGGCGATCTCCCGGAACGACACCAGCAGCGCCGAACGCAGGTCCCTCACCGGCGTGGTGCGCTTGGACGATGCCGTGCGCCGCAGGCGCTCGATGAACGGAATGCGCTCGCGGTCGATCATCGCCGTCAACACTTCCGATTTGTTCTTGAAGTGCCAGTACACCGCACCGCGGGTATAGCCCGCGCGCTCGCCGATCATCGCCAGGCTGGTCCCGGCAACCCCGAATTCGTGGAAGCAGGTCTGCGCCGCATCCAGGATGCCCTCCCGGGTGGCCTGCGCCGCTTCTTTGGTTTTTCTGGCCATTGCGCTTGTGCACGTGCTGGATGAAACCGGTATGAATTGTACCGGTTTACAAACAAACATGCATGTATGTATATTTACCGCCTACTGATCCCTGGTGAGGAGCGTGCGTACCCGCACGCGCGTCCCCGACGGGGATTGCGCCCCTTGTACGGCTGACGTGTCGTTGTCCGGTGTCCCGGTTCGTCGATGGCAGGTCGGTCCATTCCTTTCTGCTTGCCGCGAGTCCCCACCATGTCCCCATTCCCGTACCGTCTCCCCGCGTTGTCGCTCGCGGTCGCCCTGGCCCTTTCCGCATGCGGCGGCGGTGAACAGCAAGGCCCGCAGGGCGGTCCCGGCCAGGTCACCGTGGCCACCCTGAAGGCCGGCCAGGTCAGCCTCACCCGCGAGCTGCCCGGCCGCACCAACGCCTTCCTGGTCGCCGAAGTGCGCCCACAGGTGAGTGGCATCGTTGCCAAGCGCCTGTTCACCGAAGGCGGCCTGGTCAGTGCCGGCCAGCCCCTGTACCAGGTCGATGACGCCAGCTACCGCGCCGAGGCCAACAGTGCCCGCGCCCAGCTTGCCCGCGCCGAAGCCACGGCCAACGCATCGCGGCTGAGCGCAAAGCGCATCACCGAGCTGGCCAAGGTCGACGCCGTCAGCCAGCAGGACCTGGAAAACGCCGTCGCCGCGCAGAAGCAGGCCGAAGCCGATGTCGGCGCCGCCAGGGCCGCCCTCGACGCCGCCAACGTCACCCTCGGCTACGCCCGCATCACCGCGCCGATCAGCGGCCGGATCGGCAAGTCCTCGGTCACCCAGGGCGCCCTGGTCAGCGCCGGCCAGGCCGACCCGCTGGCCACCGTGCAGCAGCTCGACCCGATCCACGTCGACCTGACCCAGTCGGCCAGCGAACTGCTGCAGATGCGCCGCGACCTGTCCAGCGGCCGCCTGCAGGACAACCAGAGCCTGCCGGTGACCATCCTGCTCGACGACGGCAGCGAGTTCGAACACAAGGGCACGCTGCAGTTCTCCGAAGTCAGCGTCGACCCCACCACCGGCAGCTACGCGCTGCGCGTCACCGTCGCCAATCCCGACCACGTACTGATGCCGGGCATGTACGTGCGCGCGCGCGTCGGCAGCGGCGTGCGCGACAACGCCCTGCTGGTGCCGATGCAGGGCATCGCCCGCGACGCCAAGGGCGACACCACCGCCATGGTGGTCGGCAAGGAGAACAAGGTCGAAGTGCGCCCGGTGAAGGTCAGCCGCGCCGTCGGCAGCGCCTGGCTGGTCGAGGACGGCCTGAAGGCCGGCGACAAGGTCATCGTCGAAGGCCTGCAGAAGATCCAGCCGGGCATGCCCGTGCAGGCCACCGAAATGGGTGCCGCGCCGGCCACGCCCGCGGCACCTGCCGCGGCTGCCGCCCCGGCCGACAAGCAGTAAGCGGAGAACTCCATGGCGCGTTATTTCATTGATCGACCCATCTTTGCGTGGGTGATCGCCATCATCATCATGCTCGCCGGTGCGCTGGCGGTGGTGAAGCTGCCCGTCTCCATGTATCCGGAAGTGGCCCCGCCCGCGGTCGAGATCAGTGCCAGCTACCCCGGCGCGTCGGCCAAGGTGGTCGAGGACTCGGTGACCCAGATCATCGAGCAGAACATGAAGGGCATCGATGGCCTGATCTACTTCTCTTCCAACAGCTCGGCCAATGGCCAGGCCACCATCACCCTCACCTTCGAAAGCGGGACCAACCCCGACATCGCCCAGGTGCAGGTGCAGAACAAGCTGCAGTTGGCCATGCCGCTGCTGCCGCAGGAAGTGCAGCGGCAGGGCATCAACGTGGCCAAGTCGAGCAGCGGCTTCCTGCAGGTGATCGGCTTCGTCTCCAACGACGGCAGCATGGACGCTACCGACATTTCCGACTACGTCGGCTCCAATATCGTGGACCCGCTGAGCCGCGTGCCCGGCGTGGGCAACATCCAGGTGTTCGGCGGCAAGTACGCCATGCGCATCTGGCTGGATCCCAACAAGCTGCAGACCTACAGGCTGTCGGTGGAGGAGGTGACCGCCGCGATCACCGCACAGAATGCCCAGGTGGCCATCGGCCAGCTCGGCGGTGCGCCCTCGATCAAGGGCCAGCAGCTCAATGCCACCATCAACGCGCAGGACCGCCTGCAGACGCCCGAACAGTTCCGCAACATCCTGGTGCGGGGCGGCACCGACGGCAGCGAGCTGCGGCTCGGCGACGTCGCCCGGGTCGAGCTGGGCGCGGAAAGCTATGACTTCGTCACCCGATACAACGGCAAGCCCTCGTCCGGCATCGCCATCACCCTGGCCACCGGCGCCAACGCACTGGACACCGCCAACGGCGTGCGTGCCGCGCTCGACGACCTGAAGCAGAACTTCCCGGCCGGCCTGGAATCGGTGGTGCCCTACGACACCACGCCGTTCGTGCAGGTGTCGATCAAGGGCGTGATCAAGACCCTGATCGAAGCGATCGTGCTGGTGTTCGTGGTGATGTACCTGTTCCTGCAGAACTTCCGCGCCACCCTGATCCCCACCATCGCCGTGCCGGTGGTGCTGCTGGGCACGTTCGGCATCCTGGCCGCGCTGGGTTTCTCGATCAACATGCTGACCATGTTCGCGATGGTGCTGGCGATCGGCCTGCTGGTCGACGACGCCATCGTCGTGGTGGAGAACGTCGAACGCATCATGTCCGAGGAAGGCCTGTCGCCGCTGGAAGCGACCCGCAAATCCATGGGCCAGATCACCGGCGCCCTGGTCGGCATCGGCCTGGTGCTGTCGGCGGTGTTCGTGCCGATGGCATTCATGAGCGGCTCCACCGGCGTGATCTACCGGCAGTTCTCGGCCACCATCGTCTCGGCCATGGCGCTGTCGGTCCTGGTCGCGATCGTGCTGACCCCGGCGCTCTGCGCCACCATGCTCAAGCCGCTGAAGAAGGGCGAACACCACGTCGCGCACAAGGGCTGGGCCGGCCGTTTCTTCAATGGGTTCAACCGTGGCTTCGACCGCTCCAGCGAAACCTACCAGCGTGGGGTCAAGGGCATCCTGGCACGCCCCTGGCGCTTCATGGCGATCTTCGCCGCGCTGGTGGTGGTGATGGGCCTGCTGTTCGCGCGCCTGCCCAGTTCGTTCCTGCCCAATGAAGACCAGGGCATCCTGATGGCGCTGGTGCAGACCCCGGTCGGCGCCACGCAGGAGCGCACCCTGGAGGCGATGTACAAGCTGGAAGACCACTTCCTGAAGAACGAGACCGACGCCGTGGAGTCGGTGTTCTCGGTGCAGGGCTTCAGCTTCGCCGGCATGGGCCAGAACGCGGGCATGGCCTTCATCAAGCTCAAGGACTGGAAGGAGCGTGATGCCGAGCAGGGCGTGGGCCCGATCACCGGGCGCGCGATGGGCGCGCTGGGCCAGATCAAGGACGCCTTCATCTTCGCCTTCCCGCCGCCGGCCATGCCGGAGCTGGGCATCGGCTCGGGCTACACCTTCTTCCTGAAGGACAACAGCGGCCAGGGCCACGAGGCCCTGCTCAACGCGCGCAACCAACTGCTCGGCGGGGCAGGGCAGAGCAAACTGCTGGCCAACGTGCGCCCGAACGGACAGGAGGACACCCCGCAGCTGCGCATCGACGTGGACGTGGAAAAGGCCAATGCGCTGGGCCTGGCGACCAGTGCGATCAACAGCACGCTGGCCGCCGCGTGGGGCAGCAGCTATATCGATGACTTCATCGACCGCGGCCGGGTCAAGCGCGTGTATGTGCAGTCCGATGCGCCGTTCCGCATGAATCCGGACGACTTCAACCTGTGGTCGGTGAAGAACAGCGCCGGCGAGATGGTGCCGTTCAGTGCCTTTGCCAGCAAGCGCTGGGACTACGGTTCACCGCGCCTGGAGCGCTACAACGGCGTGTCGGCGATGGAGATCCAGGGCGAACCCGCCCCGGGCGTGGCCTCGGGCGACGCCATGGCCGAGATCGAACGCATCGCCAAGGACCTGCCGCCCGGCTTCGAGATCGAATGGACGGCGCTGTCCTACCAGGAACGCCAGGCCGGTTCGCAGACCCCACTGCTGTACACGCTGTCGCTGCTGATCGTGTTCCTGTGCCTGGCTGCGCTGTATGAAAGCTGGAGCGTGCCGACCTCGGTGCTGCTGGTGGCGCCGCTGGGCATCCTGGGCGCGGTGCTGGCCAACAGCCTGCGCGGCATGGAGCGCGACATCTATTTCCAGGTGGCGATGCTGACCACTGTGGGCCTGACCAGCAAGAACGCGATCCTGATCGTGGAATTCGCCAAGGAGAACCTGGAAAAGGGTGCCGGCGTGCTCGAAGCCACCATGCATGCGGTACGCGACCGCCTGCGGCCGATCATCATGACCTCGCTGGCGTTCGGCCTGGGCGTGCTGCCGCTGGCCATCGCTTCCGGCGCCGGCTCCGGCGCGCAGCGCGCGATCGGTACCGGCGTGCTCGGCGGCATGATCGTCGGCACCCTGCTGGGATTGTTCTTCATCCCGCTGTTCTTCGTGGTGGTGCAGAAGCTGTTCAACCGCAGGGCGAAGGCGGACAAGGTCGAACACTCCTGATAACTGTCGACGTTGCCTGACGTGACGCACCGCCTGGGCCGGCCAACGGCCGGCGCTACAAGGCGATGCGGACACCGGGGACGCCGCCGTCCCCGGTAGCGCCGGCCGTTGGCCGGCCCAAACGGTCCAAAACGGAATCCCTGCAATGAAACCCACGCATCTCTTCCTCTCCCTTTCCGCGCTGCTGCTGTCCGGCTGCGCCATGCTGGAACCGCGCAGCACCGAGGTCGCTCCGGCCATCCCGGCGCAATGGCCAGCCACGACGGCCACCGCATCGTCGGTGGAAGTGGCCGACATCGGCTGGCGCGACTTCTTCGTCGACCCGCGCCTGCAGGCCGTGATCGCACAGTCGCTGCAGAACAACCGCGACCTGCGCGTGGCCGTGCTGAACGTGGACAAGGCGCGCGCGCAGTACCGCATCCAGCGTGCCGACCGGGTTCCCGCAGTGGGGGTGCAGGGACAGATGACCCGCAGCGGTGGCGATGTCCCGGTCGCCGAACAGTTCAGCGCCAACCTCGGCGTGGTCGAATTCGAGCTGGACCTGTTCGGCCGCGTGCGCAGCCTCAGCCAGGCCGCCCTGCAGCAGTACTTCGCCGAAGCGGCCAACCGGCGCAGTGCGCAGCTGGCGCTGGTGGCCGAAGTGGCCAACGCGTGGCTGACCCTGGGCGCGGACAGCGAACAGCTGAAGATCTCCCAGGCTACGCTGTCCAGCTACAAAGACTCGCTGCGCCTGAGCGAAGCGCGGCATCGGCTCGGGGGGGTGTCGGCGCTGGAGCTGAGCCAGACCCGTACCCTGGTCGAAACCGCGCGTACCGACGTCGCCCGTTTCCAAGGGCAGCTGGCGCAGGACCGCAATGCGCTGGTGCTGCTTGCCGGTGGACCGGTGGATGACGCGCTGCTGCCGGACAGCGAAGCGACCGCGGTCGCTGCCGTGCGCGCGATACCCGGCGGCGTGCCCGGCGACGTGCTGCTGCGGCGGCCCGACGTGATGGCCGCCGAACACACGCTGATGGCGGCCAACGCCAATATCGGCGCGGCGCGCGCGGCCTTCTTCCCCTCGATCAGCCTGACCGGCAGCGTGGGTTCGGCGTCGTCGGAACTGTCGGGGTTGTTCGATTCCGGCACGCGGGTGTGGAGTTTCATGCCGACCCTGAACCTGCCGATCTTCCAGGGTGGCAAACTGCGCGCCGGTCTGGGCGTGGCCAACGCCAACCGCGATATCGCCCTGGCGCGGTATGAACAGGCGATCCAGTCCGGGTTCCGCGAGGCGGCCGACGCGCTGGCGCTCAACGAAAGCCTGGACGCCCAGCTGGTCTCGCAGCAGGCCCTGGTGGCGGCTGCCGAACAGGCGCAGCGGCTGTCGCAGGCACGCTACGACGCCGGCCTGGACAGCTTCCTCACGCTGCTGGATGCGCGGCGGACGGCGTACACGGCGCGGCAGTCGCGGGTGAGCACGCAGCTGGCGCAGCAGTCGAACCAGGTGGCGCTGTACAAGGTGCTGGGCGGCGGCTGGTACGAGCGGGGCGAAGTCGCCGCGCGTTGAAGATCCGGTCGGATCCGCAGATCCGACGTAGCGACACGCCATGCGTGCCCCACGCAATGCAGGGAATGGTCAGCCGCCCCCACGCCGCCGCTGCAGCGTCTGCGTCGCTTCTCTGGCCATCGCCTCGTAGGTCCGCCGGATTTCCTCCAGTCGTTCCTCGTCGAGTTCTTCCAGGTCCAGCAGTTCGTTGTTGGCCTCGGCCGTCACCCGGATCAGCTCATCCAGCTTGATCTGGATGGCGGCGGTGTCGGCGTTCTGGCTGTGCTGGATCAGGAACACCATCAGGAAGGTGATGATGGTGGTGCCGGTGTTGATCACCAGCTGCCAGGTGTCGTTGAATTTGAATACGGGTCCGCTCAGGCCCCAGATGACCACGATGCAGAGCGCACCGAGGAAGGTCCATGGGGTGCCCGCGGCATAAGACGCCTTCTTGGCGACCAGGTTGAAGAGGCTGCGGAGTTTCATCTGCACCGGAACGAAGTGGCGTTGCCCCATCATGGGCCGGGGCGGCGTGTAGGCCCCGTGCAGCGATCGTTCAGGCGCGGGCGGTCAGGCGGGGACGGGCGTTCTGGTCGTGCTGGCTGGTCAGGTAAAGGTGTTCCCAGACCTGCTCGACGAACTCGCGCGTCTCGTCCTCGGACAGGCGCGGCAGGATCTGGAAGTCAAATTGCTCCTTGAAGGTCCGGGCGCGCTCGCGGTCGTCAGCGTGCGGCTTCGAGATCAACGAGTTGCAGGCGAACTTGACCCACGGCACGTAACTCCCGAACGAGGTCAGCTTCAGCTTCCCCAGAGTGTGCTGGGTACGCCAATAGTTGATCTCGGCGTCGACGTCGATGACGGCGGGAATGGACAGTGGTACAGAGGACATGGTCGCG
This sequence comes from uncultured Stenotrophomonas sp., assembly GCF_963519925.1. Lineage (NCBI taxonomy): Bacteria > Pseudomonadati > Pseudomonadota > Gammaproteobacteria > Lysobacterales > Lysobacteraceae > Stenotrophomonas > uncultured Stenotrophomonas sp. The sequence goes on from NZ_CAUQPH010000027.1 coordinate 25,505, forward strand.
TCGATTCACAGGGAAGAAGACACCCTGATGATGCGTAACATCCAGTGCATGGGGTGTCATGGCGATGTGCAGCGGGCGTGCGCACCCACCTTCGCGCCTGAAGTGTTCATGACTGCGACCCGCGCACGCAGGTCGATGGCGACGCCTTCGGCCCGCACCGTGCACAGGTGCGCACGGTGCGGTACGGATCACTCGCCGATGTCTTCGTTCCAGACCTCGGGGTGGGCGGAGATGAATCCGCCCAGCAGGTCGATGCACTCCTGGTTCTGCATGTCGATGACCTGCACGCCGTTCTCGCGCAGCCAGTCGATGCCGCCCTGGAAGGTCACCGATTCACCCACCACCACGGTGCCGATGTTGAACTGGCGGACCAGCCCGCTGCAGTACCAGCAAGGGGCCAGGGTGGTGACCATGATGGTGTCCTGGTAGCGGCGCTGGCGGCCGGCCTTGCGGAAGGCATCGGTTTCGCCGTGCACCGACGGGTCGCCTTCCTGCACGCGGCGGTTGTGGCCACAGCCGAGCAGGCGCCCGTCGTTGTGGTACAGCGCCGCGCCGATGGGGATGCCGCCTTCGGCCAGGCCCTGGCGGGCCTCGTCGATGGCGGTCTGGAGCAAGGCGGCGTAGTCGGGGGTGATGAGCATGGGCAGTCCATGGGGGAGAAGGGGGCATCATAAGGTGCCGCAGACTGGCGAGCGGTGCGATAATCGGGGCCATGAGCGAATCCCCCTACAAGACTGGCACCACCCATTTCGGCTTCCGTGACGTTGCCGCCACGGACAAGCAGAAGCTGGTGGGCGAAGTGTTCACCTCGGTCGCGCGCAACTACGACCTGATGAACGACCTGATGAGCCTGGGCATCCACCGGGCGTGGAAGCGCTACTACGTGGCCACCGCGCAGGTGAAGCCGGGCGACAGCGTGCTCGACCTGGCCGGCGGCACCGGCGACATCGCGGTGCTGCTCAAGGAGCGGGTCGGTGACGAGGGTACCGTCGTGGTGGGCGACATCAACGCGGGCATGCTGACCGTGGGCCGCGACCGCCTGACCAACCGCGGCGTGGTCGCCGGCCTGGATTTCGTGCAGCTCAACGCCGAGGCGTTGCCGTTCCCGGACGCCAGCTTCGACCTGGTCACCATCGCCTTCGGGCTGCGCAACGTCACCGACAAGGACGCGGCGCTGCGCGAGATGTACCGCGTGCTGAAGGTCGGCGGCCAGGCCCGCGTGCTGGAGTTCTCGGAAGTCACCGCGGACTGGTTCAAGCCGATCTACGATTTCCACTCGTTCAAGATCCTGCCGAAGCTGGGCCAGTTGTTCGCCCGCGATGGCGCCAGCTACCAGTACCTGGCCGAAAGCATCCGCAAGCACCCGCCGCAGGAAGCGCTGAAGACCATGATGGGTGAGGCCGGCTTCGCCCGCTGCCACTACAAGAACCTGACCGGCGGGATCGTCTCGATCCATTCCGGCTACAAGGTGTAGAGCGGGGCTCTGCCCCGCTGGCTCTGCCCCGCTACGGCGGGGCATTCCGTATTCAGCTTCCGGGAGGGGTAAACTGGCGGTTTCACCCTGATCGGTCCCGATTCATGCGATCCCCGTTCCTGCTGATTCCCCTGGCCGTTGCGCTTGCCGCCGGCTGCTCCAAAGAGCCCGCCGCCCCGACCGCGGCCCCCGCCGCCCAGCCGAGCGCCGACAACGCCGTGAAAGCCGCCAACCGCAGCCACGATGAGAGTTCCTACGCCGAGCCGGACAAGGTCGTCATCAAGGACCTGGCGCTGGACCTCAAGCTGGACTTCGACAGCCGGCAGATCGGCGGTACCGCCACCTACACCCTGGAGTGGAAGGACAAGGCCGCCAAGCAGCTCGTGCTCGATACCCGCGAGCTGACCATTGAAAAGGTCGAAGCCGTCGCAGCCGACGGCAAGACCGCGCCGCTGCAGTTCGCGCTGGCCCCGGCCGACAAGGTGTTCGGCAGCAAGCTGACCATCGACGCCCCGGAACAGCCGGGCAAGGTCCTGGTGACCTACCACACCGCGCCGACCGCCTCGGGCCTGCAGTGGCTGGAGCCGTCGATGACCGAAGGCAAGCAGCTGCCCTTCATGTTCAGCCAGTCGCAGGCCATCCACGCACGCTCCTGGGTGCCGCTGCAGGACACGCCGAGCGTGCGTTTCACCTACAGCGCGCACGTGACCTCGCGTCCGGACGTGATGGTGCTGATGAGCGCCGACAACGACCCCAAGGCAGCGCGTGACGGTGATTACACCTTCAAGATGCCGCAGCCGATTCCGTCCTACCTGCTGGCCATCGCCGCCGGTGACCTGGTATTCGAACCGATCTCCGGCCGCTCCGGCGTGTGGGCCGAACCGACCATGGTCGGCAAGGCCGCCAAGGAGTTCGAAGACACCGAGAAGATGATCGGTGCGGCCGAGAAGCTCTACGGCGAGTATCGCTGGGGCCGCTACGACATGCTGGTGCTGCCGCCGTCGTTCCCGTTCGGCGGCATGGAGAACCCGCGCCTGACCTTCGCCACCCCGACCGTGATCGTCGGCGACAAGTCCCTGGTGTCGCTGGTCGCCCATGAGCTGGCGCACAGCTGGTCGGGCAACCTGGTGACCAACTCGAGCTGGAAGGACATCTGGCTCAACGAAGGCTTCACCACCTACGTGCAGGGCCGCATCACCGAAGCGCTGTATGGCCAGGAGATGGCCGAGATGGAGCGCGAGATCGACCAGAACGACCTGCTCGCGGAGGTCAAGGACATGAGCCCGGCCGACCAGGCGCTGGCCCTGCCGCCGCTGACCGAACGCGACCCGGACGAAGCGCTGAGCAACGTCGCCTACGTCAAGGGTTCGTGGTTCCTGCAGTTCCTGGAGCAGCGCTTTGGCCGCGAGATCTTCGACCCGTTCCTGCGTGGCTGGTTCGATGACCACGCCTTCCAGAGCGCCAACACCGACCAGTTCGTCGAGTACCTGAAGAAGAACCTGCTGCCCAAGAAGCCCGGCGCCGTCACCGATGCCGAGCTGAAAGCATGGCTGGAAGAGCCGGGCATTCCGGCGTTCGCGGCCAAGGCGCGCTCGCGCAGCTTCAGCATCGTCGACACCGCACGTATTGCCTGGCAGGGCAGCGGCACCCTGCCGAACGCGCAGATCACCGGTGAGTGGGGTACCCAGGAGTGGGTGCACTTCATCGACGGCCTGGGCAAGACCCTGCCGGTGGAGAAGCTGGCCGCGCTGGACCGTGCGTACAAGTTCACCGGTACCGCCAACGGTGAGATCGCCATGCGCTGGTACCCGCTGGCGATCCGCAGCGGCTATGCCGAAGCCAATGAAGCGGCCGGTGCGTTCATCGAGCGCGTGGGCCGTCGCAAGCTGATCCTGCCGATCTACGCCGAACTGGTGAAGACCCCGGAAGGCCTGGCCTTCGCCAAGGCGGCATTCGAAAAGGCCAAGCCCAGCTACCACCCGATCACCACCGCATCGGTGCAGGACATGCTGGACAAGGCGAGCCCGGCCGCACCGTAACGGCGGTTGCAGCGCAGGATGCATGAGAAGCGGCGGGGGCAACCCCGCCGTTTTTTTTGCGTTTGCGCTACCGGTACACTCGGAGCCGCACCCGAACCGGACTTCTGCAATGAAACGACTGATCCTCGCCGCAGCCTGCGCGTTCGCCCTGGCGGCCTGCAGCAACCCGGAAGAAGAGCGCAGGGCGCAGGAGGCCGCTGCCGCCGCTGCCAAGGCACAGCAGGAAGCAAAGGCCGAAGGCGTAGCCAAGCAGTACGACATGGCCGTGGCCGCGCAGGATTGGGAGCGCGCGCGCATCCACGGTGGGTCGCTGCTGGACCAGTACAAGGACACCGACGTGGCCGCGCGCATCGAGCCGGGCTACGCCGAGGTCAAGGCCAAGGCCGACACCGCGCGCGAGCTTCGCCGCATGCAGGGCCTGTGGCAGTACAACCAGGTGGCGGTGGGCAGCAAGGGCAACCAGGTGTCGGCCTCGATCTACAGCAGGGAGCGCGTGGACGTGGACGGCAGCGGGCCCAAGCCGGTGCAGCTGATCTTCCGCGACCATCCCGAATGGAAGCGGCACGCCTACCTGGTCCTGCAGGCCGGCGATTTCCGCTGCCCGCAGTGCACCGTCAAGGTCACCGTGGACGACGGCAAGCCGATCAACATGGCTGCCTGGCGCCCGAAGACCGACGAGGCCATCGCCATGTTCATCACCGACCAGAAGGCGCTGTGGAAGCTCGCACGCAAGGCGAAGTCCATCAGCATCGAATTCCCGGTCAAGGCCGGCGGCACCCGCACCGCCGTCTTCGAAACCGGCGGCGTGGACGCCAGCAGGATGCCCAACTGGTGGAATTGATCGCCCGGTGAAGCAGCGTGCCGACCAACGGTCGGCACCTACCGGTATCGCACGTTTCGTACGAACCGATGTCCCGCCCCGGTAGGTACCGACCGTTGGTCGGTACGGAAGGCGCCGGTCACCCCTCCGGGGCAACAGCCCCCTTCTGTCAAGGGGGCGCGCCGAAGGCGCGGGGATAGGTGAAATGCCTCGGGGCCCAGGATTCGCCGAAGGCGAATCCTGGGCGAGCAGTTCAACCAGCGATTCGATTACGCGCTCAGCGCGTAACCGAACTGCTGTTTGAACTGCTCGTTGAACTCATCAAAGGTGAACCGCTGGTTCTGCGTGCCCGGGTGCTCGACCTTCAGCGCACCCATCAGGTTGCCCATGCGGCCGATGGTCAGCCAGTCGTAGCCCTTCTCGATGCCGTAGATCAGGCCGGCGCGGAAGGCGTCACCACAGCCGGTCGGATCCACCACGCGGCGTTCGTGCGCCGGCGGGATGTCGTAGGTCTTTTCCGGGGTATGGATCACCGCGCCCTTCGGGCCGCGGGTGGTGATGTAGGCCTTGACCCGGCTCACGATTTCCTTTTCGTCCCAGCCGGTACGCTCCTGCAGCAGGTTGGACTCGTAGTCGTTGACCACCACGTAGTCGGCCTGCTCGATGAAGGTGCGCAGCTCCGGCCCATTGAACAGCGGCATCGCCTGGCCCGGATCGAAGATGAACGGCACGCCGGCGTCGAAGAACTCCTGCGAGTTCTGGATCATGCCCTCACGGCCGTCCGGGCCGACCAGGCCCAGGGTCACCCCCGGCACGTCCTTCACGTGGTTTTCGTAGGAGCGCATCATCGCGCCCGGATGGAAGGCGGTGATCTGGTTGTTGTCGTGGTCGGTGGTGATGAAGGCCTGCGGGGTGAACAGTTCGTCGATCACCTTGACCCGGCTCAGGTCGATGCCCAAGCCCTGGAAATACTCGCGATACGGGCCGAAATCCGATCCCACCGTGCCCATCGGGATCGGGTCGCCACCCAGCAGGTGCAGGTTGTAGGCGATGTTGCCGGCGCAGCCACCGAACTCGCGGCGCATGCGCGGCACCAGGAACGACACGTTCAGGATGTGCACCTTGTCCGGCAGGATGTGATTCTTGAACTGGTCCGGGAACACCATGATGGTGTCGAAGGCAAGAGAACCACAGATCAAAGCGGACATCGATTAAGGCCTATGCGAATGGGGTTTGAGGCCCGCCGGGCGGGCAACGAAACGGCGCCCGGAGGCGCCCAATGGCGCAAAGGTTAACGGGTGCGGCGCCGCAGGGCCAGAACCCCGGCTGTCCGGATTCGGCTGAATGGCCGCCAAGGCTGGGTTTGGGGGACATTTCTCCTTGCTCGCGAACAGGGGGATTGCTAGGCTTGTCGACCTCGAATTCTGCCCAATTTTTCGCCATCCCGCGTTGGGCGCGACACCCCTCAGGATCAACTCCCAGATGTTCAAGAAACTGCGTGGCATGTTCTCCAATGACCTGTCCATCGACCTGGGCACGGCCAATACCCTCATCTACGTGCGCGGGCAGGGGATCGTGCTGAACGAACCGTCGGTCGTGGCCGTGCGCCAGGACCGCGCCATCGGCGGCACCCGTTCGGTCGCCGCGGTCGGCGCCGAGGCCAAGCAGATGCTGGGCCGTACCCCGGGCCACATCACCACCATCCGCCCGATGAAGGACGGCGTCATCGCCGATTTCACCTACACCGAGGCGATGCTCAAGCACTTCATCAAGAAGGTGCACAAGTCGCGCTTCCTGCGCCCGAGCCCGCGCGTACTGGTCTGCGTGCCGGCCGGTTCGACCCAGGTCGAACGCCGCGCCATCAAGGAATCGGCCGAGGAGGCCGGTGCCCGTGACGTGTTCCTGATCGAAGAGCCGATGGCCGCTGCGATCGGCGCCGGCATGCCGGTCACCGAAGCCCGTGGCTCGATGGTCATCGACATCGGTGGCGGCACCACCGAAGTGGCGGTGATCTCGCTGAACGGCATCGTCTATTCGGCCTCGGTGCGCATCGGCGGCGACCGGTTCGACGAGTCGATCACCAACTACGTGCGCCGCAACCACGGCATGCTGATCGGTGAAGCCACGGCCGAGCGGATCAAGGTCGAGCTGGGCTGCGCCTACCCGCAGGCGGAAGTGATCGAGATGGAAATCTCCGGGCGCAACCTCGCCGAGGGCGTGCCGAAGATGATCAAGATCAACTCCAACGAAGTGCTTGAAGCACTGCACGAGCCGCTGTCGGGCATCGTCAGCGCGGTCAAGCTGGCGCTGGAGCAGACCCCGCCGGAGCTGTGCGCCGACGTCGCCGAACGCGGCATCGTGCTGACCGGTGGCGGCGCCCTGCTGCGCGACCTGGACCGCCTGATCTCCGAGGAAACCGGCCTGCACGTGCAGGTGGCCGACGACCCGTTGACCTGCGTGGCCCGCGGTGGCGGCCGGGCGCTGGAGCTGGTCGACATGCACGGCAACGAGTTCTTTGCGCCGGAGTAAGTCGTACCGTTGCGGTTCCGTGGACGCGCCCCTGCGGCGTGATGCCCGCTGCGTGCCTGCCACGCGGGGCATCGCAGCGCCGGGGCGTTGTCGCATCCCGTCGTCCCCTTCCTTGAACCCTCGAAACGCCTCGTGCCGCCTTACGCCGGTCCTCCCGTAGCCTCCCGCCAGGGCGATGCCAGCAGCCCGCTGCGGCTGCTCGCCTACCTGGCCCTGGCCATCACCCTGATCGTGCTCGACGACCAGGCCGGCTGGCTGGCGCGCGCCCGCGCGCAGGCCAACGTACTGGTGCAGCCGGTGTGGGCGCTGGCCGGCCTGCCGGGCCGGCTGGGCACCCAGGTCAAAGACAACGCGGCCAGCCATGGCCAGCTGGTGGATGAGAACCGCGAACTGCGCAACCAGCTGCTGATCGCCAATGCGCGGCTGACCCGGCTGCAGACCGCCGCGCTGGACAACGCCCAGCTGCGCGAACTGCTCAACGTGGCCGAGCGCAGCGGGCTGGACGTGCAGCTGGCGCCGATCCTGGACATCGACCTGGATCCGGTGAAGCAGCGCCTGGTGCTGGCCGCCGGCAGCCGCGACGGCGTGCACCTGGGCCAGGCGGTGATCGACGCCGGCGGGCTGATGGGGCAGGTGATCGCCACCACCGGCAGCACCGCCACCGTGCTGCTGCTCACCGACCCCGACCACGCGGTGCCGGTCACCGTAGCCCGCAACGGCGTGCGCCTGATCGTCTACGGCCGCGGCGATACCCTGGAACTGCGCGACATTCCGCTCAGCGCCGGCGTCGAAGTAGGCGATGAGATCGTCACCTCCGGGTTGGGCGGTCGTTTCCCGGCCGGCTTCCCGGTCGGCAAAATCACCGCACTGCGCCCCGACGACACCCACGCCTTCCTGGTCGGCCAGCTGGACCCGGCGGCCAAGCTCGACCGCGGCCGCGACGTGCTGCTGTTGAGGCCGGGCGCAGCAATTCGCGTGCCTGTGGCACGCGAACTGCTTCAGCCGGATTCACCTGCGGCGAATCCGGCTGCCGGGGGGGCATCCCCCCTCAACCCCGCGCCGTTGGCGCGCCCCCTTGAACACCAAGGGGGCTCCTCGCCGGTTGGCGCACCGGTAGCGCCGACTGTTAGTCGGCCCACGGAAACCGTGCCACAAGCAGCCCAACCCGCACCCCAGCCATCCCCGACGGAACCCACCCGATGAGCCGCCTGCGCGACAAACCGTGGGTGCTCCCGGTCAGCATCGTGCTGGCGCTGCTGCTGGGCCTGCTGCCGTTGCCCGAGCTGCTGCAGCCGCTGCGTCCCTACTGGCTGGCGCTGGTGCTGGCGTACTGGGTGATCGAAGCGCCCGACCGGGTCGGCCTGGGCGTGGCGTTCATCTGCGGCGTGATCGCCGACCTGCTGTATGGCGGGGTGCTGGGCGAACAGGCGCTGCGGCTGGTCATGCTCACCTTCATCCTGCAGCGCTTCCGCGCGCGCATCCGCTTCTTCCCGATGTCGCAGCAGGTGCTGGCGATCGGCGGCCTGCTGTTCAACGACCGCATCGTCAGCGCAGTGGTCCACATCGCGGTCGGTGAACCGACCCTGCCCTGGTCCTACTGGTGGGCGCCGCTGCTGGGCATGGGCCTGTGGCCGCTGGTGTTCGTGCTGCTCGACGCGGTCCGCTTCGGACGACGCGGGCGCTGACATGTACGTGCGCCGCCAGGCCAAGAACCCCCACGCCGAGGCCGAACAGTTCCGGCGCCGCGCCGCGCTGGGCTTCCTGGGCGTGCTGGTCTGCCTGATCGGCCTGGGTGGCTGGTACTTCAAGCTGCAGGTGCTCGACCACGACATCTACGCCACCCGCTCCGAGGCCAACCGGATCAAACCGCGGCCGGTGGTGCCGGGGCGCGGCATGATCTACGACCGCAACGGGCGCCTGCTGGCCGAGAACGTGCCCGCGTTCCGGCTCGACATCACCCCGGACAAGGTCAAGGACATGGACGCCACCCTGGCCGGGCTGGCGAAGATCCTGGCCCTCAGCCCGGAAGACATCGAGACCTTCAACAGGTCGCGCAAGGCGCGCCGCAGTTTCCTGCCGGTGACGCTGAAGCTGCGCGTGACCGACGAGGAAATGGCGCGCTTCGCGGTCGACCGCTGGCGCTACCCGGGGGTCGAGCTGGAGCCGTACCTGACCCGGCGTTACCCCTACGGCGACCTGTTCGCGCACGTCATCGGCTACGTCGGCCGGGTCGATGACAAGGACCTGGAGATGCTGGGCGAGGGCAATGCCGCGCTGACCCACATCGGCAAGTCCGGGCTGGAGCGCTATTACGAGACGCAGCTGCGCGGCAAGGTCGGCTACGAGCAGGTCGAAACCAACGTGCAGGGCCGTGCCATCCGCACCATCGGCCGCGTCCCGGCGCAGTCCGGCAGCGACCTGCGCCTGTCCATCGACGCCGACCTGCAGCGCGCGATGGTCGCCGCGTTCGGCGAATTCGAAGGCTCGGCGGTGGCGATGGATCCACGTACCGGCGAGATCCTGGCCATGGTCAGCCTGCCGTCGTACGACCCCAACCTGTTCGTCAACGGCATCTCGCACACCGACTTCAAGGCGCTCAACGACAACCCGTCGCGCCCGCAGTTCAATCGCCTGGTGCTGGGTGGGGTGGCGCCCGGTTCGACGATCAAGCCGCTGATCGGCCTGGCCGGGCTGGACAGCGGCACCCGCCGCCCCGAAGACCGGATCTACTCCAGCGGCATGTTCTACCTGCCGGGCACCTCGCGCGGCTGGGGCGACGCCAACCGCAGCGGCCACGGCTGGACCGACCTGCGCAAGTCGATCACCCAGTCGGTCAACACCTATTACTACAAGCTCGCCCTGGACATGGGGATCGAGAAGTTCGACCACTACATGGGCTACTACGGCTTCGGCCAGCCGACCGGGATCGACCTGACCGGTGAGATCGGCGGGATCCTGCCGTCGCCGCAGAACAAGGCGAAGTCGCGCAAGGAACGTTGGTACCCCGGCGACACCGTCAACGTCAGCATCGGCCAGGGCGACTGGAAGGTCACGCCGCTGCAGCTGGTGCATGGCGTGGGCGGCATCGGCGACGGCCAGCTGCGCACCCCGCACCTGGTGATGCAGCAGCGCGAAGGCTTCGACGCCGACTGGGTGGCCACGCCGGCCGGCGCCAGCAAGCCGGTCAGCCCCAGTCCCGGCAACCTGCAGGCCGTGCGCGAAGGCATGATGGGGACCATGCGCCCCGGCGGCAGCGGCGCCCGCGCCGCGGCCGGCGCGCCGTACACCATCGCCGGCAAGACCGGCACCGCGCAGGTGATCAGCCGCCGTGGTACGGCTGCGGTGAATCCCAAGAGCCTGCCCATGCACCTGCGGCACCGTTCGCTGTTCGTGGGCTTTGCCCCGGCCGAGAACCCGGTGATCGCGCTGGCCATTGCGGTCGAAGGTGGCGGTTACGGCGGTTCGGCGGCGGCGCCGATCGCACGCAAGCTGTTCGACGCCTGGCTGCTGGGCAAGATGCCCGAAGGCATGGAGCCGCTGGACAGCGCGCGCGGTACCACCGCGATCGGCATCACCGCGGTCGAAGGCGACAGCACCGCGCGCGAGGCCGGCGACATCGCCGCCGCGGCGCTGGACGGGGTGCCGGTGCAGGTTGGCGTGCCCGAACCGGTCCCGGCGCCCGTCCCCGTGCCCGGCACGCCCCTGGCGCCTGCTGCCGCCCCCCCGACGCCACCGGAGCGCACCCGATGAAGGTGTTCCTGCGCTGGGCGACCGACATGGCCGTCCGTTTCTGCAGCACCCTGGACTGGGTGCTGTGCCTGGCCCTGGGCGCGCTGATGCTGATCGGCCTGTCGGTGCTCAAGAGTGCCGGTGGCGACGGTCTGGTCTATGCGCAGGCCGCGCGATTCGGCGTGGGCCTGGTCGCACTCTGGTTGATTTCGCGGGCGTCGATCCTGCGCATCCGCTCGGCCACGCCGTTGATCTATGCGATCTCGATGATTCCGCTGCTGGCGGTGTTCGTGCTCGGCACCGGCAAGTACGGCCGCCAGTGGCTGGACCTGAAACTGTTCTACCTGCAGCCGGCCGAACTGCTCAAGGTCAGCCTGCCGATGATGGTGGCCTGGTACCTGCACCGCATGCCGCTCCCGCCGCGCTTCAATACCGTGCTGGTCAGCGCGGTGATCATCGGCGTGCCGACCGGGCTGGTGATGCTGCAGCCGGACTTCGGCACCGGCGTGCTGATCGCGGCCAGCGGCGCCTTCGTGCTGCTGCTGGCCGGCCTGCCGTGGTGGTGGGTGGGCGTAGCGGTGGGCGGCGTTGCCGCGGCCGCCCCCGTGGCCTGGATCTGGCTGCTGCGGCCGTACCAGAAGGACCGCATCATGATGTTCCTGGACCCCGAAAGCGACGCGCTGGGGGCCGGCTGGAACATCATCCAGTCCAAGATCGCCATCGGGTCCGGTGGCCTGGATGGCAAGGGCTGGGGGCAGGGCTCGCAGTCGCACCTGAACTTCATTCCCGAGCAGACCACCGACTTCGCCTTCTCCGTGCTCAGCGAGGAATTTGGCTGGATCGGTGTGGCCACCGTGCTGGCCCTGTACCTGGTGGTGATCGGGCGCTGCCTGTGGATCGCGTCGCAGTCGCGCGACTCGTATTCGCGCCTGCTGGCCGGGGCCACCGGCCTGGCCTTCTTCGTCTATGTGCTGGTCAACGGCGGCATGATCTCCGGCTTGCTGCCGGTGGTGGGGGTGCCGATGCCCCTGATCAGCTATGGCGGCACTTCGGCGGTTTCGCTGCTGGCCGGGTTCGGCCTGGTGATGGCGGCGCGCAGCCACAACCCGGTGCACGGCGGCTACAGCTGAGGCGGCTGTCCGCGTGATCTCGCGCGGCGGCATTCCGTCGCTAGTCGATATGTCTAGTCAAAACAACGGCGACGTTGCGGCCGGATTTTGCGCAAATGCGTGTTTAGAACGATGCGAATATGCCGAAACCGGCACCGTGGGTGCAGGTGCCGTCAACATGTCGGCAACAAAGTGCGATGCCGCTCACAGAACTGAATGCGCTTGATCACGATCAATGGACTTGTCGTAATCGGCCTGCACAATGGCGACCCGCAGCAGCTGCGCAGTCAGCCAAGATGACGCGCCCCAGCGCTGCGGGACGTAGTTGACCTAACGGGTACAGGGGGTGCGACGTTGCGCTGGGGAGTAGCGCGTCGCGCTGGTATCGACCAGGTCGGTGGCGCCGGTCGCGCTCATGGGGATGGGGGCGCGACCGGCTATACCTTGAACCGCGATTTACACGTCGTCTTAACGAACGTGTTCCTGTCTACGCAAATCGTTGGGATTCATGGTCTTAGGGGTTTTATTTCATCTTTGACCTGCTAATCTGCGGCGATGATCCGACGCACTTTGGCCTGCATGCTCACGCTCGGTTTGGTCGCCTGCGCGACCCAGCCGCACTCCCCGTCACCGCCGCCGCAGGCGTCGGATGCGCCCAACCGACCGGCCAACCGACCGGGGGTCGCGCAGAAGGGGCCGGCCGAGGCCGCGCCTGAAGCCGCCGCCGCCAGCGCACCGCCGGTCGACCTGACCCCGGTGCCGTTCGCGATCGCGCGCGCCAACTTCGTACGCGACACCGCCGCACGCTATGGCATTCCGGCCGCACAGATCGATGCGACCCTGGCCCAGGCACAGGTGCGCGACCCGATCATCGCCGCCATGTCGCGCCCGGCCGAGCGGGTCAAGCCGTGGAACGAGTACCGGCCGATGTTCATCAGCCAGGCGCGGATCGACGGCGGGCGGAAATTCCTGGCGCAGCACCGCGATGAACTGATGCGGGTGCAGGAACGCACCGGCGTGCCGGCCGAAGTGATCGTGGCAATCATCGGCGTCGAAACCAGCTACGGCGCCAACACCGGCAGCTACCGCGTGCTCGATGCGCTGTACACGCTGGCCTTCAACTACCCGCGCAGTGGCGATCCGGCCAAGCTCGAACGGGAAGTCCGCCGCGAGCTGTTCTTCCGCGACGAACTGGCGCGCCTGTTCGCGCTCGCCCGCGATGAAAAGCTGGACATCCTGTCGATCAAGGGAAGCTACGCCGGCGCGATGGGCATGGGCCAGTTCATGCCGTCCAGCTACCTCGATTTCGCCGTCGACGGCAACGGCGATGGTCGCCGCGACCTGTTCAACAGCTTCGACGACGTGTTCTCCTCCATCGCCAATTACTTCGTCAAGAAGGGCGGCTGGGTGCGTGGCGGCCCGGTGGCGGTGCCGGCCACGCTGGCCCCGGGGCGCGCGTCGTTCGACCCGACCGACTGGACCCCGACCTGGACCCTGTCCGACCTGGCCCAGCGCGGCTACCAGCCCAGCGTTCCGGTACAGGCCGGGCTGACCGCGACCCCGATCACGCTCGAAGGCAGCGGCGGGCGGCAGTACTGGCTGGGCTTCCAGAACTACTACGCGATCACCCGCTACAACCTTTCCAAAATGTACGCGATGGCGGTGTACCAGCTGTCCCAGGCCATCGTCGGACAGGAGCTGCCGCCGGCATGAACGCATTCGCACACTGCAGATGGCTGGTTCCCGGCCTGTTGATCCTGGCGTTGGCCGCCTGCAGCAGTGCACCGAAGAAGCCGCCCGCCGCCAGCGTTGGCGCGGGCAAGCCCGGCGGCACCGTGGTGCAGGGCGCAGGCAGGGGCGGGCGCCCGGCGCACTGCCCGGAAGGCTCGCCGTACAAGGCGGCGGCGGAAGACCCCAGCACGCGCGGCGATTACCGCGCCGGCGGCCTGTACAAGCCCGGGGTCAACGACAGCACGCCCACCTACATTCCCAACGTGGCCTGCATTCCCGAGCCGGAGGTGGTCGACCTGCCGCGCTCGCCGGTCGGCAACAGGACGCCGTATGCCGTGCTCGGCAAGCAGTACAAGGTGATGGACGACACCCGCGGCTATGCCGAGAAGGGCACCGCTTCCTACTACGGCGCCAAGTTCCATGGCCGGCTCACCTCCAACCGCGAGGTGTACGACATGTACGCCTTCACCGCCGCGCACAAGACCCTGCCGCTGCCGAGCTTCGCCCGGGTGACCAACCTGGACAACGGCGAATCGGTGGTCGTGCGGGTCAACGACCGCGGGCCATTCCACGATGGCCGGGTCATCGACCTCAGCTACGCTGCCGCCGTGCGCCTTGGCATCACCCAGCGCGGCACCGGCAACGTGGAAGTGCGCGCGCTGAGCCCGGGCGAGGACAACCTGCTGGCCGACAGATCCTCGCGCCGCGAGCGCCGCGCTGCGGCCACGGCCGCTGCGGTGTCCACGCC
>NZ_CAUQPH010000028.1:0-38911 GCF_963519925.1 uncultured Stenotrophomonas sp.
CAACGTTTTTGGGTTCCGCCTTGTTTTGTCGCGTTTGTTTCTGGGGGTTTCAACCCCTACATGGGGGGGGGGGGGGGGGCGGGGGGGCCCCCCCCCCCCCCCCACCGCACCGATCAGGCCGCGACGCGCTCCATGCGCGCGGGCTGCGCGTCGGCCAGGCGGAACTGCCCGACCGATTGCTGCAGCTCGGCCGACTGCGCGTTCAATGCACGCGCAGCGGCCGAAGCCTCCTCGACGAGGGCAGCGTTCTGCTGGGTCACACCGTCCATCTGAACAATGCCCTGGTTGACCTGCTCGATCCCTGCCGCCTGTTCCTGGCTGGCACTGGCGATCTCTTCGATCAGCCCGCCCAGCTCACCCACCGATGCCACCACCCGCTGCAGGGTCTGCCCTGCCTGCTGGGCCAGTTCGCTGCCGTCGGCCACCTGCGCCACCGACGCCTCGATCAGCGTCTTGATTTCCTTGGCCGCACTCGCCGAACGCTGCGCCAGCGCGCGCACTTCCGAGGCGACCACTGCGAAGCCACGGCCTTCCTCGCCAGCACGCGCTGCTTCCACCGCGGCGTTGAGGGCCAGGATGTTGGTCTGGAAGGCGATGCCGTCGATCACCGTGGTGATGTCGGCGATACGCCGCGACGAGGCTTCGATGCCGCTCATGGTGTCCACCACCTGGGCCACGGCGTTGCCGCCCTGCACCGCCACGTCGGACGCTTCTGCGGCCAGGCGGTCGGCACGGCGGGCATGGTCCGCGTTCTGCTTCACGGCGGCGGTGAGTTCTTCCAGCGATGCCGCCGATTCTTCCAGGCTGGCGGCCTGCTGCTCGGTGCGCCGCGACAGGTCGTCGTTGCCGGCGGCGATTTCCGCCGACGCCGTGGCCACCGATACGGCCGCCTGCTGGATGCCACCGACAATGGCGGTCAGCTGCGCCACGGTGGCGTTGGCGTCGTCACGCATGGTCGCGAAAACACCCTGGAACTGCCCGTCGATGCGGCCACGCAGGTCGCCCTGGGCCAGGTCGCGCAGCAGGCCCGACAAGGCGCCGAGATTGCGGTCGGCGGTGACCATCAGTGTGTTGAGGCCGTCGACCATGACCCGGAAGTCGTGCTGGTAGGCCTCGGCGTTGCCGCGCACGCTGAAGTCGCCGGCGGCAGCTGCAGCCACCAGGTGCTTGATCTCGCCGTTGATCGCCTGCAGGCGGTCGCGCACGCCGTTGACCGCTTCGGTGATGCGGGCCTTTTCGCCCGGCAGCTGTTCCATCGGCTGCGACAGGTCGCCATAGGCGTAGCGTTGGACCAGGTCCACCATGCGCATCTTGACCCCTATGTGCGCGGCGACCAGCTCATTGGTGCCGGTCACCATGGTGCCGAACTCGCCCTCGAAGCGACTGGCGTCGATCCGGTGGCTGATCGTGCCTTCGGCATGGCGCTGGCTCATTTCGTTCTGCGCCGCGATGATCTCGCGCAGCTTGGCCTGCATCTGCTGCAGCGCGCCCATCAGTCGACCCACTTCATCGGCGCTGCGCACGGTGATCGGCTTGTCCAGGCGACCAGCGGCGACGTCGCGCGCGACCTGCCCGGCCTCGGCCAGCGGCACGCTGAGCAGACGTCGCACCACCACGATCAGCGCCACGATCACGGCCAGCAGGCCCAGGCCGGACACCACTGCGATCTGCAGCATCAACTTGTGCAGTACCGCCTGCAGCACCGAGCTGGGCTCCAGCCCGAGCACCGTCCACTGCCACGGCCCATAGGCCTGTGCGCTGACGAAATAGGGTTGCGCCGGATCACCTTCGGCGCCACGCAGGTGCAGCGTGGCCGTGCTGGCCTTGCCGCTCAGCAGCGCCTCCAGCGTTGCCTGGTCGGCCGGGTCGACGCGTGCGGACAGCAGCTCGCCCTCGCCGTCGGTCGCGGCCATCACCGTGCCGAACGCATCGCCGGCGCGCGTATTGACCGCCAGGAAGCGTCCTTCCTTGCCCAGGGTGGATTCGCGCAGGCGCGCTTTCAGTGCGGCCAGGCCCTCGGTGTAGTTCTGGCCGACGAAGGCGATGCCGGCCACTTCGCCCGCAGCGTCCTTGATCGGCATGTAATGGGTCATGTAGTCCACCCCGAACAGCTTCACCGGACCGGTGAAGCCTTCACCGGCCATGATCTTCGGATAGGCCGGGCTGGCGTGGTCGAGCACGGTGCCCATGGCACGCGCGCCTTCGGCATTGCGTACCGAGGTAGACACGCGCACGAAGTCGTCGCCATCGCGCACGAACACCGTGGCCACGCCACCGCCGGTGGCGTCGGCGAAACGATCCACCGCCGCTTCCTGCAGGTTGAGCACCTCCTTGCCCAGCCGCAGTGTAGGGGTCTGGCGCTCGCCCACCGCGACCTGCGCGGCCGGGTCCACGCTGACCTCGCCGGCCGGCAGCATCGCGCGGAACATCCCGGCCATGCGCTCGGTGCTGTCGCTCAGGCTGCGGTCGTACAGTTCCACCGAATCGCGCATCAGCTCGGTGGAGTTCTGTAGACCCGCTTCAACGCGCTGCTGGTAGCTGCTGGCAGCCTGGCGGTAGATCAGCACCGCCAGTACGACGAACGCGAGGGTGGTGATCAGGCCCATCAGCAGCGCGAGGCGCGCGCCGATGGAAGTAGAGAAAACGGTGGCGGCACGGGTCGTCATCGTTGGTACTCGGAGGGGAGGGTTTGGATTGAGAGATACGTCACACTTCTTATCGGCACCGAAGTGGTCCTCTTTACGTAAAAAAAGACAGAATCCTCTTGCCTTTCGTTTTTCCCAAGTGATTGATCTGTAAACATTTCCGTCCGGATGCCCCTTCACGAACCCGGACATCCGTTCAGGAATGGACGAAAAATCCTCAAGATGGGCGTTGACCTGCCGCCATTGCATGCCCCCGCCGGCGTGTGATCCATCCGCAGCGGCCACTCTTGGCAGCGCGTGAACGCGGCGCTACACTGCGTGTTCGCGGCACCCACGCCGCGTAGCAGTACACCTGGGGCCATAGCTCAGCTGGGAGAGCGCGTCGTTCGCAATGACGAGGTCAGGAGTTCGATCCTCCTTGGCTCCACCACATTCCTGCCGCCGTCGTGCAGACGGCAGCAAAAAAAAGCCACCCTTCCGGGTGGCTTTTTCTTTTGCTGCTGTGATTGTTGCCGCGTAGCCACGCAGGGCGTGGCTCTACGGTTCACGCTGCCAGCGCCTCGTGGACTGCGTCCGGGCACGCATGGCACGCCCCTAAGATCCGGTCGGCCGGTCAGCCGGGATTGCTGTCCTTGATCGGGGGCCGGCGGCTTTCATCCTGCCGGACCTTCTCATCGGTCTGGCCGGGGCGGGTCTTGGCGACCTCGTCCTGCCTGCGGTCCTGCTGGGCTTCGTTGACGCCCTGCTGTTTGCCGGGCTGCTTGTCGTTGTTCATGCTGCGTGCTCGTCGTGGCCAGCCCTGTCTGGGCATGGCCACACCGTAGCGCCGGGCGCGTGATGCACGGGTCAGCGGGGCCGGTCAGGCCTGGATGAACGCCAGCAGTTCCGCGTTGATTGCATCGGCATGCGTGGTGCACATCCCGTGCGGGTAGCCCGGGAACACCTTCAGCGTGCCCTGCCTGAGCAGCTTGATGGTCAACAGGCTGGCATCGGCGATCGGCACGATCTGGTCGTCATCGCCGTGCAGCACGAGGGTTGGCACGCTGATCGCCTTCAGGTCGTCGGTGAAGTCGGTCTCCGAGAAGGCCTTGATGCCCTCGTAGTGCGCCTGCGCGCTGCCGTCCATCCCCTGCCGCCACCAGTTGCGGATGGTGCCTTCGGACACCGCCGCGCCGCTGCGGTTGAAGCCATAGAACGGGCCGCTCGCCAGGTCCAGGTAGAACTGCGCGCGGTTCTGCGCCAGCTGCGCGCGGAAGCCGTCGAACACCGACAACGGCAGGCCCCCCGGGTTGGCAGGAGTCTGCAGCATGATCGGCGGCACGGCACTGATCAGCACCGCCTTGGCCACGCGGCCGGGCGCGGCCTTTGCCACGTAACGCGCCACTTCCCCGCCGCCGGTGGAGTGGCCGATGTGCACGGCGTTCTCCAGCTTCAGGTGGTCGGCCACGGCCGCCGCGTCGGCCACGTAGTGGTCCATGTCGTGGCCTTCCCCTACCTGCGCCGAACGGCCATGGCCGCGGCGGTCGTGCGCCACCACGCGGTAGCCCTTGGCCAGGAAGAACAGCAGCTGCGCGTCCCAGTCGTCGCTGGAAAGCGGCCAGCCGTGGTGGAACACGATCGGCTGGGCCTCCTTGGGGCCCCAGTCCTTGTAGAAAATCTCGACGCCGTCGGCGGTGGTGAGGGTGCTCATCGGTGCTGCTCCTGGAGTGGGTGGGGACTGCAGGAACAGACTAGGCGGCGACGCGGAAGGGCGACATCGTACGCTTGGGTCGCCGGGTCATACCGAGGTATGGTCGCCCAGCGCCTGGGCCAGGCAGCGCGACATGGTTTCGCCGTCCACTGGCTTGACCAGGAACGCACGCGCACCACGTGCCATCACGCGGGCGCGCAGGACGTCGGTCGGGAACGCGGTCATGAAGATCATCGGGAAGCGGCAGCCGCGCGCCAGCAGCTCGGCCTGCAGCTGGTCGCCGTCCATCTGCGGCATCTGGACGTCGGTGAGCAGGCAGTCCGGCGGGTCGCCCGCATCGGCCAGGAAATCGGCCGCGCAGGCGTAGGTGCGCACCTCGTATCCAAGCGCCCGCACCAGGCTCGACAGGGACTGGCGCACGCCGTCATCGTCGTCAACGATGGCAATGCGGTAATTCGGTTTCATGCCCCTTTATGCCCGATGCGCCCGCGCGCGTGAACCATACACAGGTTTGTGCGGTCCCGTTCGCGCGGGCGTGCTCAGGCCGCCGGCTGGCCGACCCCAAGTGCCTCGGCCTGGCGCACAAGGTCGGCCAGCGCACGGACTCCCATCTTGCGCATCACGTTGCCGCGATGGATCTTCACGGTGATCTCGCTCAGATTCAGCTCGCCGGCCACCTGCTTGTTCATCAGCCCGGCCACCACCAGCGCCATCACCTCGCGCTCGCGCGGCGTCAGGGTGGCGTACCGTGCGTCCAGTGAATCGCGGGCGGCGCTGTGCTGGCGACGCCGCGTGTCGCGCTCGATCGCCGCGCTGACCGCGTCCAGCATGTCCTGGTCACGGAACGGCTTGGACAGGAAGTCGACCGCGCCGGCCTTCATGGCCCGCACCGTCATCGGGATGTCGCCGTGTCCGGTCATGAACACGATGGGCAGCTGGATGCCGTGCGCGGCCAGCTGGCCCTGCAGGTCCAATCCGCTGACCCCGGGCAGGCGCACATCGAGCACGATGCAGCCGGGTACCGCCGGCAGGTCTGCCTGCAGCAGCTCGGCCGCCGAACCCAGTATCCGCGTCTGCAGGCCGACCGAACGCAGCAGGCTGTCCAGCGCGTCGCGCACCGCCGGATCATCATCGACCACGACGACCAGGGGTCTGGCAGGCGCGGCAGCACCGCGCGGCGGTAGGGCGGTTGTCATGACGGTGCGCCTTCTGCTGTGGTGGCCAGCACCAGCTGGAACCTGGCACCACGACCGGGAACATTGTCCACCGACAGCCTGCCGCCATGCGCCTCGGCGGTGGAGCGGCAGATCGCCAGCCCCATGCCCATGCCCTGCGGCTTGGTGGTGAAGAACGGTTTGAACAAGGTGTCCAGATGATCCGGCGGAATGCCCGGACCGCTGTCGGTGATGCTGATCGTCACTTCACCCGGCTCGCCTGCCCGGGCATCGATCTGCACTTCACGTGCAGCCTCCTGCCCGGCCATGGCCTGGCAGGCGTTGACCAGCAGGTTGACCAGCACCTGCTGCAGCTGCACTCCGTCGCCCATCAACGGCGGCAGTCGGCCGACCACGGCGATGCGCAGCTGTACCGATTCGCGGCTGAATTCGTGCTGCACCAGGCGAACGGCGTCGTCGATAAGGGTCAACGTATCCAGTCGCTGTCGGGGCGTGCTGCGCTTGGCCAGGAACGCGCGGACGCGCTTGACGATCTCGCTGGCCCGGCGCGCCTCGCCCACGCTGCGGTTGATCGCCGCATCCACTTCCTGCAGGTCGGGGCTGTCGCGGTGCAGCCAGCGCAGGCCCGCCTCGCCATTGGTCACCACCGCCATCAACGGCTGGTTGACTTCGTGCGCCAGCGTGGCCGCCAGCTCGCCCAGTGTCGCCACCCGCGTGGCATGGGCCAGTTCGGCCTGCGCACGCCGCGCGGCGTCTTCCGCGCGCCGACGCTCGGTGGCATCGGTGTGGGTCTCCATGACGCCGACCGCCCTTCCCTTTCCATCGCGCTGGATGACCCAACGGCTGTCCAGCACGCGCCACTCCCCCGCACGGGTGCGTTGTTCAAGTACGCCTTCCCAGCTGCCCAGCCCGAGCAGCGCCGCTTCCACCTCCTCCCGCGCCTGGGGATACCGCGTGGAAAGCAGCGTGTCGGCCACCTGGCCGATCGCTTCGTCCGCCGACCAGCCGTACATCTGCACCGCAGTGCGGTTCCAGAAGGTGATCACGCCGCTGCGGTCGCGCACGAAGATCATGTCGTGCGACAGGTCAAGCAGCGTCGCCTGGCCGCGCAGGCGCTGCATGGCGTGTTGATGCTGCAGCGCCAGCAGCGCGGTGATGCCGATCGCCGCCAGGCTGACCAGCGCGCGGAAGGTCTGCGAACCGACGTGGTTCAAGCCGTGCGAGTCCACGTAGGCCACCACCGTCAGCACGATCCCCGCCACCGCGGTAACGACCAGGTCCGCCCGCCGCCCGGTGCGCGCGGCCAGCAGCACCGCCACCACGTACAGCACCGCCACTGCACCTTCCAGCGTGGTGAGGACATCGACCAGGAAGATGCACAGCGTCAGCAGCGCGGCCGCGGCGCGGTACAGGGCGTGGCGAGTGGACACGGTCGGGCCGGCAGGCATCGCGCAATGACCATCGGTGGGAGGGGCACAGTATCCCCCGCCCATGCGGGCGGTTGATCCCTCAAAAGAGGGATGCGCCCGGACCGGCCCCAAACCAACGTATGAGCCGGGAAAACGATCGCGCGATACCCCCGCTGCGCGCCCCCGCCTAGTCTGGATCCGTCGCCCAACCCCGCCCATGAGACCCGCCATGAACGAGCTTTCCCCGCATTCTCGCCAGAGCGTCGCGCTGCATACCCCGTCCGACCTGGGCCAGCAGGCGGTCAAGGACATCGCCGGCGCCCTTACCGTGCTGCTCGCCGATGTGTTCGCGCTGTACCTGAAGACCAAGAATTTCCACTGGCACCTGTCCGGTCCGCACTTCCGCGATTACCACCTGATGCTGGACGAACAGGGCGAGGAGATCTTCGCCATCACCGACGACATCGCCGAACGCGCACGCAAGGTGGGGGGCAACACGCTGCGCTCGATCGGCCAGATCCACCGCATCCAGCGCCTGCTCGACAACGATGCCGACTACGTCACCGCGCAGGACATGCTGGCCGAACTCGCCGACGACAACCGCCGCCTGGTCAGCTTCCTGCGCGCCACCCACGAGGTGTGCAGCGGCTACAACGACGTCGCCACCACCAGCCTGATCGAGAACTGGATCGACCAGGCCGAGCGCCGCAGCTGGTTCCTGTTCGAAAGCACCCGGAGGTCGCCATGAGTCCTGCCCCGCAGCACGCCCTTGCGGTGGGTAGTCCCGCACCGGCCTTCCAGCTTCCCGCTACCCCCGACCAGCGCCTGGGCCTGGACGAGCTGCGCGGCCGCCCGGTGATCCTTGCGTTCTACCCCGCCGACTGGAGCCCGGTGTGCGGCGACCAGCTGGGGCTGTACAACCAGCTGCTGCCCGAGTTCCACCGCAGCGGCGCGCAGCTGGTCGGCATCTCGGTGGACGGGGTCTGGTGCCACGCCGCCTTCGCCGAACAGCGTCACCTGCATTTCCCGCTGCTGGCGGACTTCGAGCCCAAGGGCGAGGTAGCGCGGCGTTACGGCGCCTACCGCGAACAGGATGGGGTCTGCGAACGCGCGTTGTTCGTGCTGGATGCCGACGGCATCGTGCGCTGGAGCTACATCTCCCCGTTGGGCGTCAATCCCGGTGCCGACGGCATCCTTGAAGCGCTGGCACGGCTCACCGCCAACGCGCCCTCTCCTGCAGGAGCCTCGTCATGAAAGGTCTTACCGTTCCGGTCAGCGCGCTGGACCACAGCCAGGGCCCGCAGGGCGCGCCGGTCACCCTGGTCGAGTATGGCGACTACCAGTGCCCGTACTGTGGCGAGGCCTACCCCGTGCTCAAGGCCGTGCAGCAGGCGATGGGCAAGCAGTTGCGTTTCGTGTTCCGCAACTTCCCCATCACCGACAGCCATCCGCACGCGCTCGCCGCCGCACGCTTCGCCGAAGCCGCCACCGAGATCGGGCAGTTCTGGGAAGCGCATGACCTGCTCTACCAGCACCAGGACGCGCTCACCGACCGCGACATCGCGGGCTATGCCCAGGCGCTGGGTGTGAATGCCGCGCTGATGGAAGCCGCCGACAACGGCGCCTTCGACGCACGGATCGAGAGCGACTTCATGGGCGGCGTGCGCAGCGGCGTCAACGGCACGCCCTGTCTGTTCATCAATGGCACGCGCTATGACGGCCCGCGCGACGTGGACAGCCTGGTCGCCGTGTTGACCGGACTGGCCTGACGCCGGCACCTTTGCGGCCACTTTCACCCTGTCTGCCGCGAGCGCCGCCACTGCAGCGGACTCATCCCCATCTCCATGCGGAACATGTAATTGAATGCCGACGCCGAGGCATACCCCAGCTCGTGGGCGATGGTGGTCGGCGAGCGTCCCTGCGCCAGCCACTCGATCGCGCGCAGCAGGCGCAGCCGCGTGCGCCAGTCGCGCAGGCTCATCCCGGTGTCGCGTTCGAAGTGGCGCGCCAGCGTGCGCGATGATGCCCCCAACAGCCGCGACCACGCCTCCACGCTGCGTGCATCGCCGGGTTGGTCGTGCAGGGCCTGGCACCAGCGCTGCAGTCTTGCATCCTGCGGCCACGGCAGGTGTCGCCGATGCTGGCGCTGGCGCTGCAGCTGCGCGGTGACCAGCGCGCACAGGTGCAGGTAATAAGGTTGATCGTCCTCCGGCCGCACCTGGCCCAGTTCCACGATCAGCTCGCGCAGCAGCGGCGATACATCCAGCACCGCGCAGTGATCGGGCATGTGCAGCGCGGGATCGTCGGCCACGTACAGGTTGCGGAACGCCGCCGCGCTCAGCGCACCGGTGTGGTGCAGCATGCCGGTCGGCACCCACAGCGCCTGTTGTGGCGTGATGACATGGCGGGCATTGCGCGCGGTCACCTGCAGCACGCCCTCGGTAGCGAACACCACCTGGTTCCATGCGTGCACGTGCGGCGGAAAGCGTTCGCCGGCAGCCAGCTGCTGGGTGCGCGCCATCACCGGCCAGGGCAATGACTGCAGCAAAGGCACCGCCACCTCACGCCATGGGCTCGCAGCGGCGGCAGCGCGGGTTTGGCGGCTGGTCGACATGATGGGTCATTCTATCGAAAGACAGCCGCCCGGGCTGCGGCGGACCATGGCCCATCGCACACGGATATGACCATGCCTGCCTTCCCCGCTCCCTCCCCTCACGGTACCGCCCTGCACCCCTGGCAGGTCATCGCTGCGGGCATCTGCGCGCTGGTGTTGACCGTCGGCCTGGCGCGCTTCGCCTACACCCCGCTGCTGCCGCTGATGCGCGAGGACGCCGGGCTCAGCGCCGCGCAGGGGGGCTGGCTGGCCACCTTCAATTACCTCGGCTACCTGCTCGGCACCCTGCTGGCTGCACGGGTGGGCGACATGCAGCAGAAATTCCGCTTCTACCGGATCGGGCTGGTGTTGGCGGTGGCGGCCACCGCGCTGATGGGCGTCACCACCCAGCCGTGGGTGTGGAGCGTGCTGCGGCTGGTGGCGGGCATGTCCAGCACCGCGGGACTGCTGCTGGCGTCCGGGCTGGTACTGAACTGGCTGCTGGCCCACCAGCACCGCCCACGGCTGGGCCTGCACTTCGCCGGGTTGGGGCTGGGCATCGTGGTATCCGGCGCAGCCACCGGGCTGCTGGCCGGGCATGCCGACTCCAGCGAGCAGTGGATCTGGCTGGGCCTGCTGGGCGTGCTGTTCCTGGTCCCGGCCTGGGCCTGGATGCCCCGGCCGGCCGTGATCTCCGCCGGCCATGCGGTGCAGGCGCCGCCGCCGCCCAGCCGCCGCTGGCGCCAGTTGCTGATCGCGGCCTATTTCTGCGCCGGCGTCGGCTTCGTGGTCAGCGCCACGTTCATCGTCGCCATCCTGGAGCAGACCGCCGCCTTCCGCGGCCACGGCAGCGCGGTCTGGGTGCTGGTCGGGCTGGCCGCAGTGCCGTCGACCTTCGCCTGGGACCGCATCGCCGCCCGGCTCGGGCTGATCCGCGCGCTGGTCGTGGCCTTCGCGCTGCAGGCCATTTCCTTCGTGCTGCCGCTGCTGGACGACGGCCTGGCCGCCGGGCTTGGCAGTGCACTGCTGTTCGGCCTGACCTTCGCCGGCATCGTCAGCCTCACCCTCACCGTGGTCGGTCGCCACTACCCGCACAACCCGGCCAAAGCCATGGCCACCCTCACCCTCAGCTACGGCGTGGCACAGATCCTGGCACCGG
The DNA here is from genome assembly GCF_963519925.1 of uncultured Stenotrophomonas sp. Classification (NCBI taxonomy): domain Bacteria; kingdom Pseudomonadati; phylum Pseudomonadota; class Gammaproteobacteria; order Lysobacterales; family Lysobacteraceae; genus Stenotrophomonas; species uncultured Stenotrophomonas sp. Next base: position 10,672 of record NZ_CAUQPH010000028.1, read on the forward strand.
CACTGGCCGGCATCCTGGCGCGCAGCAGCGGCAGCTACCAGGCGTCGCTGCTGCTCGCGGCGATCTTCATGGCCATCGGCATTGCACTGCTGCTCGCCATGCCGCAGCAACGAATGTGAATTTTTTTTGTCGAAATGCTTGCCGAACCCTGCAGACCTCCGTATTATTCGCGTCCTCGCCAGCGGCAACGCAGCGATGAAGTGGCCGAGTAGCTCAGTTGGTAGAGCAGGGGATTGAAAATCCCCGTGTCGGCGGTTCGATTCCGTCCTCGGCCACCATGATTTCAGAGACCTGCAGAAATGCAGGTCTTTTTTTTTCCGCATTCGTCATCAGCGGCACGTTCGTGTTCACCGTCAGCAACACCGACGTCAGCAAACAGCGCGTCTACCTCAACAGCGAACGCGACTACCGCCACCCGCTTGCACTGAACGTGTCGATGGACGCGCCGTGCGCGCGGACGGCTGACGAAACCTTTACACCCGCATCGGGTCTGCACTCTACTCTCGGGCGTCCTACCGGGAGACCCACCATGCGCCTTCGCCCTGCACTGCTTGCCACCGGCCTGCTGCTGGCCAGCCTCGCCGTCCACGCCGCGGAGCCGGTGCGTTCCGTGCCGGCCCTGGACATGGGGCGGTATGCAGGTCAGTGGCATGAGATCGCGCACCTGCCGGTATCGTTCCAGAAGAAGTGCGTGGGCGACATCACCGCCACCTACGCGATGCGCGCCGATGGCCGGATCAGCGTCTACAACGCCTGCCGGGTGGAAGACGGCAGCCGCATCGCTGCCGAGGGCGTGGCGCGCCCGGTGCAGGGCGAACCGGGGCAGCTGCAGGTGCGCTTCGTGCCCGACTGGCTGGCCTGGGTGCCGCTGGTCTGGGCCGACTACTGGGTGATCGCATTGGACCCCGATTACCAGTGGGCGGTGGTGGGCGATCCGGACCGCAAGTACCTGTGGATACTGTCGCGCTCGCCGACGATGGACAAGGCGCTGTTCGGCAGCCTGAAGGGCCGGGCCGAAGCGATGGGCTACGACCTTGCGCCCCTGAAGGTCATGGCTCCGCTGGATTGACCCCAAGGGCGCACGCACCACAACCTCCATACGCCGTAGTATGCTTCCACCCACGCAGCACCCGCACGAGGATTTTGCGCTCATGTTCCGACGCCTCCGTACCGCCCTGACCGTGGCCCTGCTGGCCGGCACCGCCGTTGGCCTGGCGGCCTGCAGCACCAGCGTGAAGCGGGTTTCGCCGCCGGCCGCCAGCGTGCAGCAGCTGACCGTGGGCGCAAGCGGCAACTGGACCCTGGCCCTGCGCCTGCAGAACTTCAGCTCCATGCCCATGACCTTCGACAGCGTGGACCTGCAGATGCAGGTCGGCGGTCAGGACGCGGGCAAGGTGAGTGCGCGCCCGGCCATCTCCATCGGTGGCGTGTCCGCCGACGTGATCAACGTCGAGCTGCAGCCGTCCTCGGCCGCGCGCATCGTGGTTGCCGACGCACTGGCCGGCAACCGCACCCTGGACTATTCGCTCAAGGGCAGCGTGGCCGCCACCCCGCAGGACAAGAAGCAGCGCAGCTTCGAGATCGAAAACCGCAGCACCCTCAACCAGGCCCCCGGCCTGCCCGGCGTGCTGCGCTGACGCCCGGCCACCCCGTCTTCAGCTTGATTCCCCGCATCTGATCGAGACCGCACGATGAGCAGCTACACCGCACCGCTGACCGATATCCGCTTCGCCCTGCACGACGTGTTGAAGGTGGAGCCGCTGTTCGCCCGCCTGGGCTTCGCCGACGCCACTGCCGACGTCGTCGATGCGGTTCTGGAAGAAGCCGGCCGCTTCAGCACCAGCGTGCTGGCGCCGCTCAACAGCGTGGGCGATGAAATCGGCTGCGTGCTCGACCAGGCCAGCGGCGAAGTGACCACCCCGCCCGGTTTCAGGCAGGCCTACACGCAGTTCGTCGAAGGTGGCTGGACCGGCCTGACCGCGACACCGGAGCTCGGTGGCCAGGGCCTGCCGCACACCCTGGGCGTGCCGCTCAATGAAATGATCAACGCCGCCAACCTGGCCTGGGGCAACTTCCCGCTGCTCTCGCACGGCGCCATCGAAGCGCTGAAGCAGCACGGCGAAGCCTGGCAGCAGGACGCCTTCCTGAAGCCGCTGATCGAAGGCCGCTGGACCGGCACCATGTGCCTGACCGAACCGCATTGCGGCACCGATCTGGGCCTGCTCAAGACCAAGGCAGAACCGAATGCCGACGGCAGCTTTGCCATCACCGGCACCAAGATCTTCATCACCGCCGGCGAGCATGACCTCACCGACAACATCGTGCACCTGGTGCTGGCCAAGCTGCCCGACGCCCCGGCCGGCGCCAAGGGCATTTCGCTGTTCGTCACCCCCAAGTTCAAGGTCGACCGCGAAGGCGCCGTCGGCGAGCGCAACGCACTGCGCTGTGGTTCGATCGAACACAAGATGGGCATCAAGGGCTCGGTCACCTGCGTGATGAACTTCGATGGCGCCGAAGGTTACCTGGTGGGCCAACCGCACAAGGGCCTGCAGGCGATGTTTACCATGATGAACACCGCGCGCCTGGGCGTGGGCCTGCAGGGCATCGGCCTGAGCGAGCGCGCGTATCAGAACGCACTGAAGTACGCGCGCGAACGCCTGCAGTCGCGTTCGCTGAGCGGCCCGAAGAACCCGGACAAGCCGGCCGACCCGATCCTGGTCCACCCGGACGTGCGCCGCATGCTGCTCTCGATCAAGTCGCTGGTGGAAGGCAGCCGCCTGCTGGCGCTGCACGCGGCCACCCTGATCGACGTCGCCCACCATGCCGAAGACGCCGCCGAGCGCGAGCGCGCCGAGACCCTGGTGAGCTTCCTCACCCCGATCTCCAAGGCCTGCCAGACCGAATGGGGCATCGAAAACACCTACAACGCGCTGCAGTGCTTCGGTGGCCACGGCTACATCCACGAACACGGCATGGAACAGCTGGCCCGCGATGCCCGCATCACCACGCTGTATGAGGGCACCACCGGCATCCAGGCGCTGGACCTGATCGGTCGCAAGACCGCCGCCAGCCAGGGTGCGGGGCTGAAGCTGATGCTGGCCGAGCTCGAGGCCTTCGCCAAGGCCAATGAAGGCAACGAATCGCTGGCCGAATTCATCGCTCCGCTGCGCGCCAAGGCGCAGGAATGGGGCGAGCTGACCCTGGCCACCCTGCAGCGCGCCGCCGCCAACCCGGACGAACTGGGCGCGGCCAGCTTCGATTACCTGTTTTATTCCGGCTACGTGGTGCTGGCTTACTGGTGGGCGCGCAGCGTTGCCGCCGCCGACGCGTCCACGCAGAGCGAGGCGTTCAAGCAGGCCAAGCGCGAAACCGCCCGCTTCTACTTCGCGCGCATGCTGCCGCGCACGCTCAGCCACGCCGCCGCCATCCAGGCCGGCGCGGACTCGCTGATGGCCATGGAAGACGCGCGGTTCGGGGAATAATCCCGCAGCACGCACACCTGTAGCGCCGGCCGTTGGCCGGCCAACGTGGATGTCCAACGTCCATGAAGGCCGCCCAACGGGCGGCGCTACCGGTTTCCGGGGTTGCCTGCGCCCATACCCAAATTGCAACGAATCCGGTATAAGCTGTTTTCCCGATGGAGACAGACACTACACGCCTAGGTCTGATCGATACCGGAGCCTCGTCCGCCCCGGTCGCCGAAGCATCGCCGATCGCCATGCTGCATCGGCCAGGCAGCGTCCGACTGCTGTCTCTGGACGCCCACGGGCGCGTACTGGACTGGATCAACTGGCAGGATGCGGCCTGCCTCTACTCGCGCGGCGCCGTCGCCTGGACCCTGGGCGACCCGTGCCTGCACATCCATGGCGGCACCAACCGGCTCAGCGGCCTGCAGAGCGGGATCGACCTGCACCCGATCATCGCCGCGCGCGGCCACGCCCGCTCCCGCGCCCTCGACCCCACCCCGAACCTGTCCAACCAGGCCCTGTTCGCCCGCGACGCGCACCTGTGCCTGTACTGCGGCCAACAGTTCCATCGCCCGCAGCTGACCCGGGACCACGTCATGCCGCTGTCCAAGGGCGGCTTGGATGTCTGGGAAAACGTGGTCAGCGCGTGCTTCCACTGCAACTCGCGCAAGAGCGACCGCACCCCGCAGCAGGCCGGCATGCCGCTGCTGGCGGTGCCGTACCGGCCCAGCTGGATCGAACACATGATCCTGTCCAACCGCAATATCCTGGCCGACCAGATGGCTTTCCTGAAGGCGCAGCTGCCCAAACGCTCCAAACTGGCGGCCTGAGCCTGCGACCGGTTGTCGCAGGGCACCCTCACTGTCTGCTCACCGGTACAGCGGTTTGCTTGCCCCACCCCGGTTTGGGGGGGAAAATAGGCGCTTGAGAAGAAGCGCGATAAACATGATCGATTCCGCACGCTATCCCCGCCTGTCGCGCATCCAGAATCCGGATGACCTGCGCAGGTTCGAAGAATCCGAACTGCCTGCCATCGCAGATGAACTGCGTGCCTACCTGATCGAGTCGGTCGGCAAGAGTGGCGGTCATTTCGGCGCCGGGCTCGGCGTGATCGAACTCACCGTGGCCCTGCACTACCTGTACCAGACCCCGGTCGACCAGTTGATCTGGGACGTGGGCCACCAGACCTACCCGCACAAGATCCTGACCGGTCGCCGCGACCAGATCCACACCGTCAAGCAGAAGGACGGCGTGGCACCGTTCCCCAAGCGCGAGGAAAGCGAGTACGACACCTTCGGGGTCGGCCATTCCTCCACCTCCATCTCCGCCGCACTGGGCATGGCCATCGCGCGCCAGCGCGAGGGTGACGACCGCAAGGTGGTGGCGGTGATCGGTGACGGCGCGATGACTGCCGGGATGGCGTACGAGGCGCTCAACCATGCCGGCGGCATGGAGCAGGAACCGAACCTGCTGGTGATCCTCAACGACAACAACATGTCGATCTCCGAAGCCGTGGGCGGCCTCACCAAGATCCTCGGCCGCGCCACCGGCAACCGCACGCTCAATGCGCTGCGCGAAGGCGGCAAGAAGATCCTCGGCGACAAGAAGAAGTCGCCGTCCGCGCGCTTCGTCAAGCGCTGGGAGGAACACTGGAAAGGCATGTTCGTGCCCTCCACCTTCTTCGAAGAGATGGGCTTCCATTACACCGGCCCGATCGACGGCCATGACGTGCCCGCGCTGGTGGCCACGTTGAAGACGCTGCGGGGCCTGAAGGGCCTGAAGCTGCTGCACGTGATGACCACCAAGGGCAAGGGCTACGAGCGCGCCGAAGGCGACCAGATCGGTTACCACGCGGTCGGGCCGTTCGATCCGGACAAGGGCCTGGTGGCCAAGGGCGGCAGCAAGAAGCCGACCTATACCGACGTCTTCAGCGACTGGCTGTGCGACGCCGCCGCCGCCGAACCGCGCCTGCTGGGCATCACCCCGGCGATGCGCGAAGGCTCCGGCCTGGTGCGTTTCAGCAGGGAATATCCGGAACGCTATTTCGACGTGGCCATCGCCGAGCAGCATGCGGTGACCCTGGCCGCCGGCATGGCCACCCAGGGTGCCAAGCCGGTGGTGGCGATCTACTCCACCTTCCTGCAGCGCGCGTACGACCAGCTGGTGCACGACGTAGCGGTGCAGAAGCTGGACGTGCTGTTCGCGATCGACCGCGCCGGCGTGGTCGGTCCGGACGGTGCCACGCACGCCGGCAACCTGGACCTGAGCTTCCTGCGCTGCGTACCGCACATGGTGGTGATGGCGCCGTCCGACGAAGCCGAATGCCGCCGCATGCTCAGCACCGGCCTGCAGTACGAAGGTCCCGCGGCGGTGCGCTACCCGCGCGGCAGCGGCACCGGCGTGGACGCCGGCACCGACCTTTCGACGCTGGAGATCGGCAAGGCCGAGCTGCGCGTGCAGGGCAACGGCATTGCGTTGCTTGCGTTCGGCAGCACCGTACCGGCCGCCGAAGCAGTAGGCCGCGAGCTGGGCCTGAGCGTGGTCAACATGCGCTTCATCAAGCCGCTTGATCGCGCCCTGCTGCTGGAACTGGCCCGGACCCACCAGGGCTTCGTGACCATCGAAGACAACGTGGTGGCCGGCGGCGCCGGTTCCGGCGTGGCCGAACTGCTCAATGCGGAAGACGTACTGCGCCCGTTCCTGCACCTGGGCCTGCCCGACAGCTTCCAGCACCACGCCAGTCGCGAAGACCTGCTGGCCGAAGCCGGCATCGACGCCGCCGGCATCCGTGCCGCCGTGCTGAAGCGCTGGCCGAAGCTCGGCAGCCAGGCCCTCAGCGCCTGACACGGGAACCGTAGAGCCACGCCCTGCGTGGCTGGGAGGGCGGCCGGGCACCCCCCCCCACCCCCGGCGGGGGGCGCACCGGGGGGCCGCCCCGACGCGGCCCGACGCCCGCCCGCCTGGCCCCCCGCGCCTGACCGGGGACCCTTACCGCCCCGCCCGGGGGGGCGGCGCTTCGTTCCGGCACCGCGCAGCCACGCAGGGCGTGGCTCTACCGGGGCGCCGGCACTTCGCGGACACGCATGGCGTGTCCCTGCGCGGGCGCCTTACCTGACTTCGAACTCCGCGCGGCAACCGCCGTTGACCCACACGCCGTCGCGGTCATGGCCCCAGGTGCGACCCTCGATGCACGCCGTGCGCGAGGTCTGCCGCACCAGGCGCACGTCGCGGCGCACGCTGACGTTGCAGCGGCGCATGCGCTGGTCATTGGAATCGCAGCTGATGATCTGCCCACGCCCGCCACCCCAGCCGCCGCCTTGGTTGCCCTGGTTGCCCCAGCCCCCGCCGTGCGAAGGACGGCCGCGCTCGGCGATGAACTCGGCGCGGCAGCCGCGGGTCACCCACACCCCGTTCCGGGCCTGGCCCCAGGTGTCGCCTTCAATGCAGGGAGAACCGGACAGCTGCCGCACCAGGCGCGCACGGCCGTCGATCGGGCACTGCTGGGTGCGGCCCTTGATCGATTCACAGCGCACCGGGCCGTCGTTGTAGCCATCGTCGTAACGCTGCGCCTGCGCGGTGCCGGCCATCGCCATGAGCGCAACCGGCAACAAGGCCCACATCCCGATCTGCGTTGCCTGCTTCATTGCGACGTCCTCGTGCCATTGGATGAATAGGCACAGGATCAGGGAAGTTGAAGGTTTCGCCTATAGCTCAACCGGGGTGATTTCAGGATCGATTCAACAAACCGACGTGACGCTGACCGCTCAGCCGTAGTGAACGGCGTCCACGAAGGCCTCGCCCACCTGCACCCGTACCCCACTGCTGCTGCCGGTTTCGGCGTGGTGTTCGCGGGCCAGTGAATCGGCGAAATCAAACGCCGTCGCGCCGTTTTCAAACGCTACCGGCGCGACCGCGCCGGGCTGCACAACCTGCCATTGATGGTGCTGGTGTTGGACCTTGATCATCATCGGTGTGGCCTCGAGTGGCATCCTGCATGGGCAAGGCGAGGCGTACGCCTGGGAAGCGACCTCGCGGGGGAATCTTGCATGGCGCGGGTTCCTTCCCGACGCTGGAGCCACGATACGTGCGGAAATCCGGCCGGACTATCGGATTTCTCTGAATTTCGCGCTGAAAGTGACCCATCCAGCTTTCGGCTAGCGCTCCACCGGCAGCGACATCACGAACCGCGCCCCGCCCCCGACCGCTTCCTCGGCCACGATGCTGCCGCCATGCCGCAGCAGGATCTCGCGCGCCAGGTACAGCCCCAGGCCACTCCCGCTGCCACTGGGCCGCAGCCGGTGGAACGGCTCGAAGATCGATTGCCGTGCCTGTTCGGGGACCCCATCCCCCTCATCGCTCACCGACAGCAGCCCGTTGGACTGCAGCTCCACCATCACCGTGCCGCTGCCACCGCCGTGCGCGATGGCGTTCTGCAGCAGCCCGCTGATCACCCGGTGCAGCGCATCGGGGTCGCCACGCACCCACAGCGCCTGTTCCGGCGCGTCCACCGCAAAAGCATAGCCGGCATCGATCAGCAGCGGCGCCACGTCGGCGGCGACTTCACGGGTCAACGCCGCCAGGTCCACGCGCTGGTGCTGGCTGCGGTGATGGTCCAGCCGCTGCAGGTCCAGCAGCTGCTCAGCGATGTTGCTCAACCGCCCCAGGTCGCGCTGCAGGCGCGAGCGCACCTGCCCGGGCGGCAGGTCGGCAATGCGCGTGGCGAGGATCGCGATCGGCATGCGCAGCTCGTGCGCGGCGCCGACCAGGAAACGATCCTGCGCGTCGTAGCTTTCGCCGATGCGGCGCACCGCCGCGTTGAAGGCATCCACCAGCGGCACGATCTCGCGCGGCACCGCGTGCGTGTCCAGGCCACGGCCGCGTTCGGTGATCTGGATCGCCGCGGCCTGCGCCGCCACCCGGTTCACCCCGCGCAGCGAACGATGGATCGCCCACGGCGCCACCACCAGCGTGATCACGATCAGCGGCAACGTGATCCAGCCGCCGAGGTAGCCGATGATCACCGCCAGCTGCCGCCAGAAGCCGCGTTGCGGCAGGCCGCCCACCATCACGTGCAGGCGGCCGTCCTCACGATCGGACACCCACACCCGCATCGCCAGCTCCAGCCCGCGGCTGCGCGTGCGCACGTCGGTGGGTTCCACGTGCGCCAGCTGGTCGGCCAGCGCGCGATATACCGCCGGCAGCGGACCGTGTTCGACCCGGTGCCCCTGCTCGTCGGCGGCGGCGAACCAGAACGTGGCCGGGCGGTCCGGCGCCGCTTCATTCACCGCCGCCCAGTCCACCTGCAACGTGCCGTCCTGCAGGCGGATCGCATCGGCTACCGCTTCGCTGGTTTTCCAATCGACATACGCGGTGCTGCGGTCGCCATAGACCAGCGCGATACCGGTCAGCGCGATCAACACCATCGCCACCTGGATCAGGCAGATCTTCCACGCCAGGCTGAAGGACAGCGAGCCGGGTTTGAGGAACTTCATGCGCTTTCCTTCAACAGGTAACCGATCCCGCGCATCACGTGGATCTCCACCTGCGCGTCGGCATCGGCCAGCGCGCGGCGCAGCTTGGATACATGCGCGTCCAGCGCGTTGGACTGGATCTCATCGTCGAACCCGTACACCGCTTCCTGCAGCGCCGCGCGCGCCACGGTGCGGCCCTGGCGCAGGGCCAGCGCTTCCAGCACCAGCAGCTGCCGCCGCGGCAGCGCCAGCAGCGCGCCGCCTACCGTGGCCTGGCGTGCCACGAAATCGAACTGCAGCCGGCCCAGGCCCAGCACCGGCAGGGTGATCTGCGCCGGCCGCCGTGAAATCGCGCGGATCCGCGCCAGCAGCTCTTCCACCGCGAACGGCTTGGTCAGGTAATCGTCCGCGCCCACGTCCAATCCCACCACCCGGTCGGCCACCGAATCGCGTGCGGTCAGCATGATCACCGGCAGGTTGGGCACGTGGCTGCGCGCCACCCGCACGAAGTTGGCGCCGTCGCCGTCGGGCAGCTGGCGGTCCAGCAGCAGCACCTGGTGCACCCCGGCCTTCAGCGCCTCGGCCGCCTGCGCCATCGACACCACCAGGTCCACCACCATGCCGTGGCGGCCCAGGCTGGCCTGGATGGCGCCGGCCAGTTCGGGGTCGTCTTCGAGCAGCAGGATGCGCATGGGCGGTACGGGCGGGGGCGGAGGCCGCCGATGGTACCCCGCCCGATGACGTAACGTTCCCACAATGTCCGCTGGACACCATGCGGGTTTGACCGGCGCAGGAGCCTCCCATGCACAGTGATTCACGGAAGACGGCAGCCGCAGGCCTGGCCCTGCTCGGGCTGCTGGCCAGCAGCAGCGTGCTGGCCCAGCCGGCGCCCGGGGCCAAGGCACGCAGCAGTGTCGGCCTGGCGGTGGTTGCGCAGAAATCCCCGTACGCCGGCTACGACACCGACGTGCTGCCGGTGCCGGTGATCAACTGGGAAGGCCGCAAGTTCCACTTCCGTGGCGGCAGCATCGGCTACACCCTGTTCGACGACCAACGCACCAGCGTTTCGCTGCTGGCCTCGCCCTACTTCATGCGTTTCAAGCACAAGGACACCGACAACCCGCAGCTCCGCCAATTGTCCAACCGCAGCATGTCGGCCATGGCCGGCGTGGCGGTGCGACATACCGCGCCGTGGGGCGTGCTGCAGGGCAATGTGCAGGCCGAAGTCAGCGGACACGGTGGCGGCGTGGCGGCCGATGCCAAGTACGGCTATCCGATCCCCACCGGTCGGGTGGTGCTGATGCCTGGCGTGGGCGCCAACTACGCCAGCAGCAGCCTCAACGACTACTACTTCGGCGTCAGCGCGGTCGAAGCGCAGCGCAGTGGCCTGCCCGCCTACCGTTCCGGCAGTGGCGTGGCCCCGTACATGGACCTGAGCGCAGTGATGCCGCTGGGCCCTCACTGGACCGCCACCGCGTCGCTGCGCCGTACCCTGCTGTCCAGCGCGGTCAAGGACAGCCCTATGACCGTGGGTACGCACATGGACAGCGCGCTGCTGGCGCTGAGCTACGGGTTCTGAGCATGCGTACCGGCATCGTACGTCGGGTGGCCACGCTGGCCCTGCAGATCGAACCGGACCGCAGCCGGGTACTGCACTGGATCGTGCACACACCACTGGGCGCATTGGGTGGCCAGACTACGTTCGAGCTGGCCTGCAATGGCCAGGGCGAGCGGGTGCTGGAACTGCTGCGCGGCCTGCTCGCGCAACCTGGCACCCAGCCCCGCCAGCTTCCGCAGGCGCCGGCATGAGCCGTCCCTTCCCGCTGCTCAGCACCACCGAGGCTGCGGATGCCCCGGCCCTGGCCAGCGCGCTGGTCGACTTCGACCGCGCGGTGCAAACCTTGCTGGAGCAGGATCCGGACGTGCACGGGCGTTTCTCCCGCGCCTATGTCACCGCGCTGTTCCGCGCCTGCCTGCAGCCGCCCGAGGCCGGCGCCGGCACCCCGCGCGGGCGACCAGATCCGGACATCGCACAGGCGCTCAAACACTGGATCCAGGACCAGCTGCAGCGCCATCCCGGCGAAGCCGATGACCACCGCCTCACCGCGGCACGCCGCGCCGCGCACGGCTTCTGGCTGCAGTCGATGGCCTGCCCGATCGACGAGGACGGCAAGCCACGCGCCGCACGGCTGATGGATGGACTGCTCGCCCTGACCCGACCGGATCCGTCGCTGCGCTGAAGTCCTTTTACGACCAGTTGCATGGACCGACCGCGCCACTGCGGCCACTGTCCAGGGTCCATCCATGCACTGGACGAACGGCCCATGCGTGTTCCCGCCGACCTTCCGCCCCGCCTTCCACCCCGCATTGAAACGCCCGTCCCGCTCGCCGAGGCCATCGTCCAGGACGCGGCAGAGTGGGAGGCCGCCACCGATGCGCTGGACGCCCTGTCGCCGCCGACCGCGGAGGACAGCGAGGACCTCCCTGACCACGAGCAGGACGAAGACGCGCGCCGACAGCCACCGCAGGCGCTCGATCCGGAAGAGGACGAAGACACGCCCGCCAGCGGCAACGGCGTCGCCCGCCGCCCGGACCTGGGCACCGGGTTCTGGGTGCTTCCCGAGCCACACCACCTGCTGCGCTACGTGCCTGCGCCGGGTCGCGGCCCGCTGCTTACGGCTGTCGCAGCGCCGCTGGGCGCGGATGCTGCCGGCCACCGTGCTGCTCGCCGGGGGCCGGTTGATCGCGATGAAGACCGCCACCCGGAGCATCCGTCCGGCAGCGACGAGCGTGCGGGCGACCAGTAGCCACTCGGCCCGTCCTCACGGCGCATTGCCGCCGCCCCGCTAGGCTGCTGCTGTTTTCCAGACGGTGGATGTGGCGATGCGTGCATGGGTAGGACTTCTGTTGGTGGCCGTGGCCATGCCCGCCTGGGCACAGCAGGACGAAAGTGAAACACCGGCCTTCGACCGCCCGGGACTGGGCTTCGCCGCCTCGGTGCTGCCCGGGGGCGGCGTGGCGCTGGAACTGGGCCTGCCCGACTACCAGCGCGACCGCGACGACGCCGGTACCCGCAGCACCGAATACGGTACCGATGTGCGGCTGCGCGTGGGCCTGGGCGCGCAGCTCGAGCTGCAGGCCTTTGGCAGCCCCTGGAACCACCTGCGCGAGGCCCCGCGCGATGCGCCCGCCACCACCACGCGCGGCGCCGGCGACAGCGGCCTGGCACTCAAATACGCCCTGCCCTTGCATTCGGAGCGCCATGCCCTGGCCCTGCTGGCCAGCAGCAGCTTCGGCACCGGCTCACGCGACTTCAGCGAAGGCGGCACCCAGTACGAACTGGGCGCCAGCTACGAATACACCTTCAACCAACGCTGGAGCGGCGCGCTGTACGCCAACGCCACCCGTGGCGCGGGCGAAGACGCCTTCACCTGGTCGCCCAGCCTGAGCTTGGCCGCAAGCGACACCGTCAGCGCCTACATCGAAGCCGGTTTCACCCATACCCGGGGCGAACCCGCCACCTCCGTCGCGGGCGCCGGCCTGACCTGGATGCCCGCCGAACGCATCCAGCTGGACGCCTCGTTCGACCTGGGCCTGGATCGGGACAGCCCGGATCTGCAGGCCGGACTGGGAATTTCGTTCTACTTCGAGTGATCAACAACCGGATGCAAAAAAGCCTGCGCATTGCTGCGCAGGCTTTCGTCTTTACCGCCTCACCTTGTCGTGAGGTCAGGTCACCTTCTTGGCGACCGTCATGCCCAGCACGAACAGGATGACGGCGATGATGATGCCTGCCCAGAACAGGAACTTGGCCACGCCAATGGCGGCGCCGCCGATACCGGCAAAGCCCAGCGCGCCGGCAATGATGCCGATGATGGCGAAGATGATGGCCCACTTGATCATGTTGTTCCTTTCCCCGGTTGCCGGGTATGACTGACAGGCCTCCACGCTAGCGATGCGGGCGTGCCGCAACAGTGAATGGGGCGCGGGCTTCGTGTGAAGGCACTACGTTATGTGAACGGACGCCGCTACGTATTCAGCTGCGTGTGTAGGATTTTTCCGACGAACGGTAGGTGCCACCGCCGCGCTCAAAACTGTAAGTGATTGAATTAAAAGGAAACACGTGGGAGACGCCATCACAGCACTGAATGTGTGATCGTTGCCTCAATTTCACCGCATGGTCACAATGATGACGTCCCCAACGGCCGTACTGACATGCGCGCATTCGTCTCCAAGCAGCACCCTGCATTGCTCAAGGTCTACTTCGCGGCCTGCTACGTAGTGCTGATCGAGGAAGTGATCCGCGCGATCAGTTGACCGGGTTGCGCACCCGTTCAAGCGCACGCCCTAGTTCGGGCATGCGGAAGGGCTTCTGCAGGCCATAACGGCGCCGCAGCCGCTCCGGCAGCGTCTCCCTGCCGTATCCGCTGAGGAACATGTAGGGGATCCCCCGCGCCTCCAGCACGTCAGCCACCGGGAACGACGTCTGTCCGGCCAGGTTCACATCCAGCAGCGCCACGTCGAAACTGCAGCGCTCCGCCGCAGTGAGTGCCTCGTCCAGCGTGCCGACCAGCGCTACCACTTCGTAGCCCGCGTGCACCAGATAGTCTTCGACCATCATCGCAATCATCGATTCGTCTTCGACGATCAGCACGCGCGCAGTCACGGGTGAACCTTCAGGGTGTCGTCGCCCGGCGGGAACACCACGCGGTAACGCAGCCCACCCGGCTCGAACGACAGCTCCACCGTGCCGCCCAGGTCATGTTTCAGCCCCTTCTCCAACAGGCGCGAACCGAACCCGCGCTGGCTGGGAGGCTGCACCGGGGGGCCGCCGCTTTCCTGCCACACCAGCTCGACCATCTCGCGCCCATCCACGGACGTCTTGTGCCAGTGCACCGACACCCGACCGTCGGGCCCGGACAGGGCGCCGAACTTGACCGCGTTGGTGCCCAGCTCATGCAGCGCCATGGCCAAGGCCAACGCGCGGCGCGGGTCCAGCCGGCAGGGTTCGCCCTGCACGTCGAATCGCGTGGCGGGGTCGTCCGAATGCGCCACCGCAGTCGCCTGGACCAGCTCCAGGATGTCGGCGCTGTGCCAGTTCTCGCGAGTCAGCACATCATGCGCCGCCGACAGCGCCACCAGGCGCTGCTCCACCTTCTCGCTGGCCTCGGCCAGGTCCCTGGCGTTGTGGCAGGTCTGCCGTGCGATCGACTGCACCATGGCCAGCGAGTTCTTTACCCGATGGTTGAGCTCGTTGATGAGCAGCTGCAGGTGCTGTTCGTGGCGCTTGCGCTCGGTAACGTCGCGGGTGCTGCCGGCAATGGCTTCCACTTCGCCATCAGGTCCAATCACCGGGGTGAAGATGTAGTCGTAGATGCGTACGCCCTGGGTGGTGTGCGGGAACGGCACATCGCCACGGATCGGCTGCCTGGTGGCAATCACCCGCTCGATCTCGGCGTCGTGCATGGCCGCATGCCAGGGCTCATAGCCGATCTCCAGGCAGGTCTTGCCCATCGCCTCATCCCAGGTCATGCCCCACATGTTCAACAGCGCCTGGTTGGCGTAAATGAACCGATGTTTCAGATCGAACACGTAGGACAGATCTGGCGTGGCCTGCAACAGCGCCTCGTAAATGCGCCATTTGGCGGTGTTTTCTTCTTGTTGCTGCAGCACGGATCAGGCCCGGGGTCGTTCGGCGCAGGATAGGTGTGAAGGCGTGAAAGCAGGATCATGCTTTTGCCGAATCTGGCCGATTGATGGCTCACCGTTCAGCGACCCGGGACCTGGAACTACGGCGTGGGGAGCGCCCGTTCCATCGGCTGGTAGACCAGGCCCGCGTATTCCCCGGCCGGGCCGGCCACCTGGAACCCGAAGCGCTGGTAGGCGGCGACCGACCCCAAAGACGCCCGTACGGTGACCACTTCGGACCGGGCGCATGCGAGCACGGCCTGCATCAAGGCCCGCCCTACCCCTTTGCCCTGATGCCCCGGCGCAACGAACAACGTGGCCACGTGCTGCCCACCCATGAGTTCGGCCACCCCCACGACCTGGCCGTCGGCCTCGAACACGAACATGTCGTTGTCATCGGAAAAGCGGCTGGCAATGCCGTCCACCGAGACGATCCCGGCAAAGGTGGCGATGCCCTCCGGAGAGAGCGAGCGCGCGACCGCTTTCATGAAGGATGCCATGCACACAGCACTGGCCTGCTCGAGGTCGGTGGCTTGAAGTCGTCTTGTTGTCATCCTTTGCCTCCATCCGGATCGGCTCGAAGGTGTCATTGGCGGGGCGCACCTGTTGGTGCTTGCCGTGGGTCAATCGTGGGCTGATGACGTTGCAAGCATCTGATAGAGAGACGCTTGCGACATCCCGGCGTATTGCTACCGACCCACTTCCCAATTCCTGGCACAGCGCGTTGACAGCCTTCCCTCGCCACGCGCAGGATCGCTGCGTCGCCAACTCCTCGGTGACCGGGATTGGCGTTCCGAAGAAAGGCGCATCGACGCCCACCAGTGTAATCCACAGGGCGTTGGAACCTACTTCAAACGAGGACGTCCTCCATGTCATTCGACCCTTTCGCCGCCCCTACGCGCGTTACCGTAGACCTCAACTACTACTTCAGCGCCATCGCCGACACATTGGATTGGGGCAGCCCCGCTTGGGTGACCCTGGAATCCAAGCTCCGCACAGATATCCGCACCTCGGATCAGCTGACGATGGGCGAGATCCTGAAGGCCATCGCCTCGACGCGCTGCGATGCGACGACAAAGCCAGGCATCCAGGTGCATCGCCTGATTGGCGCCAATGATCCTTCCAGGCATGAGGTTTTCCGCGCAATCCGCAAACTGCTTCGGATCTACGACCTGCGCATCGTGGAGCTGCTTGAGCTCATCGATGTCATTGAACGCTGCCCTGGCAACGTCGAGGACATGAGCATCAGGAACCTGCTTGCGCTGATTTCCCTCGTGGATACTGATGAGGTGCCGATAGCTCCCTTTGCAACTACGCACCCCTCTGGTTCGGGAGCGCGATCCAAGCCCCATTAGCGGCTCGCCACGAGATGAGCGAAGAGCGAAGAAGGCCCCTAACGGGGCCTTCAATATGCGCTTGGCTCAGCGGGCACCAGAATTAGTGTGGAATCTAGACAACAACTTGTGCGCGAACCTCCAAGCGCTGTCGCACTTCTTCATAAACACCCGCAACATCAGGCATGCATACGGTGATTGCGATCGCAAAGGGTATGAGGTCGTCAACCACGGCAGCGTCTTGATCAGGCTGACGCTGTAGGTTCAACTTGATGTGTGCACCATCAACAATGTTGGCAACTTTTCTTCCGTCCCACCGACGGCTGTAGAGTGTTCCGCGTCTAGCCTGATTCGTATCGGGTTGATCGGAACTAACTTTGATTCCCAGTCCTTCGATGTCTGGCTCGGCGAGCCAGAGCCGCACCGAGCGATAAGCCCTTGCACCTGCGATCACGGGCGTGAACCAGCCAAGAGTCGCGACTATCTCATGAGGCAGCGCCTTGCCCCCCATTACCGAAGGAATTGGCATCGAGACAGTTACAACTTGGTCTCTTCCAATTAATCCAGTCGCCCAAACGGTGGCACGGTCATCAGCACAGGTAACCGCCGCCTCCGCATCGACGACGCCATAACCTATGAATCTTCTGACGTTGTCTTTCCTCCGGACATGCTGTCTGCGATCTTCAGGTCCGAGACACGACTGAATGAGCGTCACGGTTTCCGCTGGCCAACGAGCAGCGTGAGCAAGTAATACCTTTAGGAGCACCGCCCTTTGCGGGCTAGGGAGAATCAGGAATGCCTCTCCGTACGCTCTTTCCAAAGCGTCATGAATTCGGTGGCATGTGCGCGACACGAGTGCTGCGGATGCGCTGGTGCCAGTGGTGTAACCCTCTGACGCCTCAACTCCGGCCACGGGCGGCCTGGCCACCTTTAGCCCGTTGGAGCGCCCGGGCCCACCGGGCTCAACCCAAATACCTTGATCATCCGAACGAATGACAGAGACACGTTCCTTTCCGCCAGGCATTAGCACATCCGGCTTCACCGCATTGCTGTATCCAGGCCCCAAAGTGCTCGATGGGTTGCAGATCAGCAGAGATGCATAGGGATCTATAAGCACAGAGCTTCTCGAGCGCGCGTCTGGCGAAACACTGTCTTCGTTAGAGGCACCCACGGTCAAAGAGTTGACTGACTCAGCAGGAGATATAATTGTGCGCTGGGCCATGAAGCCCCCAACCGCCTTGATCATTGAGCGAGCGCGAAGTTCCGGAGAAGAATCTTCAAAGGCAATACGGCCGGCGAAGTCGGCCACCAATAAGGGCTCGGATGTATTACCAGCGCTAACAACAAAGAGAATTCCGTAGCGGTACGCCAAGTAATCCAACAGCCTGGCCCACGGAGATATCCGCCCATGAAACCTGGCCCTTCTGTTGCCGAGTGACAGGTTGATGATCAAAACATGCGGCGAACTAGCATCCTCTCCTTCCCTCATGGAAACGACTGCCTGGTAGATGACGTCGACGAGCAGGCGCTGCGAGGGAAATGTCTCATCTCCCTCATCCGGCGAGTGGATGACCGGCACCGTGTGAATCCGACGCGGAAGGGCGCTTTGACGATCTCCAAGGTCGCCATGTATCAGTAGCGAGGCCATGGCCGTCCCATGGACCCGGCTGCTTACTGGGGATGTCGGCTCAAGCTCAAAAACGTCATCCACCGACAGATGCGTGCTGAGCAAGCTATGGCCGGCCATCGGCACCCCGTCCAGAAGTGCCAGAATTGGCTCCCCAAGCTCTCTCCGCACCGCCGAGGGCAGCGGCGGTCGAGTTGCGCCTCCTTCATCGTCGACATGCACGGAGGTCGCCACTGCCTGAGGCCGAATGTGCATGACTTCATCCGCACCGGCTACGCTGGCTTGCGAATACGTCAGCACGGCGGACACCGAGCTCCGAGGTAACTCCACAAGAAGCGCGTCGTAGTGGATTTGGTCTATCCGGGAATGACCAATGATGCGTCCACCAGCCTCCATGACCTTTTGCTCTACTGCGAGTCTTGCCTCCGCCCCACGGACCGGACTGCGTCGATATACAAGTTCAAGCTCGAGACGGAGCAACTCGCTCGGATCTTGTTCAAGCGCCAATTCAATCTCAGCAGCATCGAAGGGATCAACTCTATCTCGAGGCCCCCAAGGCCTTAAATCGGCAAGCAGCGAAAAAACTTTGCTCCACTTCGTCAAACCATGGGGCAAAATTCCGTCCGTCTTCCAATAGCTCCAAAGGCTGGTAAGTTCAGCCAAAGCGCGAGCGTCGGGAACCATGAGGTACGCGAGGCCAGCACTGGAATCGGGCTCTCCGGCCAGATCCTCCTCGTCTATCCACTCCAAGCCTGGCACATCACGGACTGCATCGGAGAATTTGGAAACCTCTCCCAACACCTCAAATACTAGCAGTCTCTCTGGCGCGATGGCCGTAGGGTCGGACCGAAGTTCAAGACCCCCACTGTCGCGCCCAAGCGCCTCTGTCAAACGCCGAAATACAGGCTCAAAAACGAGTCGCTGTCGCCCTAATGGGTAAGGATCAGGTTGCGGGACGTTCTGCCGCCTTCCTTGCCGAACTCCGCGCTCTGGTTCTGGACTCACCCTCAGAAGTGGCTTGCTTGGATCGGGCTTCATGCCGCACCTCTGGCTGCACTCTCGATTTCCATATCTTCATCTCGTGGTCTATCGCGTCATCAACGGACACGGCGCCCAAGCCCAATATCTGGCGGCGCCTCACATTCTGACAAAAATCCACAACTTCCGAATACGCCACAGCAGTCAGGTCAGCTGACATTTCTGACAAACTTCTGGACGGGGCTTCTGGCCACTTCTCTATTACACGATCAAGCAGAACCTCCACGGCCGCGCGTGTCGGCATTGGAAAGTTCAAGCGATATTGGAACCGCCGCCAAACTGCCCTATCAAGAAGCTCTGCATGATTAGTGGCAGATATCACAACGACGTAGCTGGGCAGTTGATCAAGCTGCAATAGCAAGAACGAAACGACTCGCTTGATCTCGCCAGTTTCGTGGTTATCGCCGCGCTCTTTACCAATAGAATCGAATTCGTCGAAAAATAGAACGCACGGACGCGTGCGCACGAAGTCGAATAGCTTCCGCAACCTTGCGTTGGTTTCTCCGAGATAGCTCCCGATCAGAGCATCGTAGCGAACGATAAAGAAAGGCAGCCCAAGCGCTTCCGCGACTGCTTCCGCGAAAGAAGTCTTGCCGTTGCCTGGAGGACCCGAGAGAAGAATTTTGTGCCTAGGCTCGTACCCATGTGAACGCAGAACTCCGGCCCTAGTCTGCTCTTCAACGATCTGCCTACCGGCCTCTTGGACGGGCAGGGGCAAAACAAGCTGTTCGAGGCGGACTCGTGGCTTCAGCTCGAGAACCGCTTCCCGACCACCCTTTTGCTCTGCTTCTGTAACAGACAGAAGACTGTTGGAGGTAACAGCCACGGATGACAAGGCGCGCTCCAAGCGATCAGCCACAACGTGGTGATTCTTGGCCCGCTCATCTGCAGCCAGCGCCTCTGCGGTAGTACGAACAGAAGTCTGGTCACCGCTAGTAGCTGCTCGCACTAGTGACACTAAAAGATCACTTCTGGCCATATCGAATACTCATTTATCAAATCAGCTATGACTAATCCACATCCGTGAAGCGCACAGCAACGCTCCTCGTTCCCTTGGGCGTTACGGCAGCATACACCGTCCCATCTCACTAGTTGAGATTTCTGGCTCGAACGGCCGGAGACCGGGGTTGATTCCGTCAGCTCGATCCGTTGTGTCGCACCGGTCGAAAAGGGCAGGAAAGAAAAAAGGCCCGCGCATCGCTGCGTAGGCCTTTGATCTACAACCAGTTTGGTCGGGACGGCCGGATTTGAACCGACGACCCTCTGCCCCCCAGGCAGATGCGCTACCAGGCTGCGCTACGCCCCGATGTTGCTGGTGTTGTCCCCGCCTTGCAGCGGGCCGACGAGTATAACCGGTTTGATCGAAAAAGGCTTCAGCGGCGCAGCAGCTGCAGCACTTCTTCCAGTTCCATCCGGGTCTGCTTGATGATCTGGTTGCTCAGTGCCGATTCGTCGCGTGCGCCGGCACCTTCCAGGCGCAGGCGCGCGCCGCCGATGGTGTAGCCCTGTTCGTACAGCAGGCCGCGGATCTGCCGCACCATCAGCACGTCGTGGCGCTGGTAGTAGCGGCGGTTGCCGCGTCGCTTGGCCGGTTCCAGGCTGGGGAATTCGGTTTCCCAGTAGCGCAGCACGTGCGGCTTTACATCGCACAGCTCGCTGACTTCACCAATGGTGAAGTAGCGCTTGGCCGGTATCGGCGGAAGCTCGCGGTTACTGCCCGGATCCAGCATATGCCTCTACCCTTTCCTTGAGCTTCTGGCCCGGACGGAAGGTGACCACCGTACGGGCGGAAATCGGAATTTCCTCGCCGGTCTTCGGGTTGCGGCCCGGGCGCTGGTTCTTGCGCCGCAGGTCGAAATTGCCGTAGCCGGAAAGCTTTACCTGCCGTCCCTGTTCCAATGCTTCGCGCAGCACATCGAAGAACGCGTCGACAAATTCCTTGGCTTCGCGCTTGTTCAGACCGACTTCGTCGAACAGCTTTTCGGCCATCTCCGCCTTGGTCAATGCCATCTGCCTGCTACTCCCCAATCCTGCCCGCTCAACCGCGGATCCGGGCGTGGTGTTCACGCTCCATCGCGGCCACCGCCTCGGTGACCACTGCGTCCACGTCTCGATCCGTGAGAGTGCGCGACTTGTCCTGCAAAATCAAGCCCATAGCGAGACTCTTGAAGCCCGGCTCTACGCCTTGGCCAACGTACCGGTCGAACAGGGTCACCTGCTGCAGCAGCGGGCCGGCGGCCCGGCGCAGGGTGGCTTCCAGGTCGGCCCAGGCCGCGCCGTCGGGCACCAGGAAGGCTAGGTCGCGGCGCACCGAGGGGAAGCGGGACAGCTCGCTGGCGCGCGGCAGGGCGCGGGCGGCCAGGGCCGCCAGGTCCAGTTCGAAGCCGAATACGTCAGCGTCGATGTCCATCGCCTTGGCCACGCGCGGGTGGATCTGGCCGATCCAGCCCAGGCTGACGCCGTCGCGCAGGACCTCGGCCGAACGCGCCGGGTGGCCGTACGGGCGGGTGGAGGGCACGAAGGCGAGCACGGCGCCGGAGGCGGCCGCCAGCGATTCCAGGTCGCCCTTGAGGTCATGGAAGTCGACCTTGCGGGTGGCCACGCCCCACTGTTCCGGGGTGGCGTCGCCGCACACGGCCACGGCCACGCGCTGGGTTTCCAGCGGCGCGGCACCCTGCCCGGCCTGTGGGTGGAACACCCGGCCCAGCTCGAACAGGCGCACGCTGGCCTGCTGGCGGGCAGCGTTGCGGCCCAGGGTCGCCACCAGGCCCGGCAGCAGCGCCGGGCGCATCACCGCCAGCTCGGCCGACAGCGGGTTGGCCAGCGCGACCACGTTGTCCTGCAGTTGCCACTGGGCCAGCAGGCCGGCATCGACAAAGGCGTAGTTGATGGTTTCCTGCAGGTCGCGGGCGACCAGCTGGCGACGGGTGCTCAGGTCGTCCAGGCGGGTCTCGCTGGGCATGGCGATGCGCGCCGCACCGCCCGGCAGGGTGGTGGGAATGCGCTCGTAGCCGTGGATGCGGGCCAGCTCTTCGATCAGGTCTTCTTCGATGGCGATGTCGAAGCGGCGGCTGGGGGCAGTGACCTGCCAGCCGTCGGCGGCGGCGGCCACGTCCATGCCGAGCGCGCGCAGGATGCGCTCGACGTCGGCATCGGCAATCTGGACGCCCAGCACGCGGGCGATGCGCGCGCGGCGCAGGGTGATGGTGGCGGTGGCCGGCAGGTCGGCTTCGCGCACCGCCTCGGTAACCGGGGCCGGGGTGCCGCCGGCCAGGTCCAGCACCAGGCGGGTGGCGTATTCGATCGCAGTGCGCGGCAGCGCGGGGTCCACGCCACGCTCGAAGCGGTGGCCGGCGTCAGTGTGCAGGCCCAGCTTGCGGCCACGGCCCATGATCGCGGCCGGGGCGAAGTGCGCGGCTTCCAGGAACACGGCGGTGGTGTCGTCGGTGACCCGGGTGTCGTAGCCGCCCATCAGGCCGGCCAGGCCGACCGGGCGGTCGGCGTCGGTAATCACCAGGAAGCTGTCGTCCAGCGCGGCATCGCGGCCGTCGAGCAGCTTGAGGGTTTCACCCGCGCGCGAGCGGCGCACGCCGATGCTGCCCTGCAGGGTGCCCAGGTCGTAGGCGTGCATCGGCTGGCCAAGTTCCAGCATCACGTACTGGGTGATGTCGACCAGCAGCGACACCGGGCGCACACCGCTGCGACGCAGGCGCTCGGCCATCCACAGCGGGGTGGCGGCGCGCGGGTTGACGCCTTCAATGATGCGGCCGAGGTAGCGCGGGGCTTCGGCACCGGCGTCCAGGCTGATGGCCAGTTCGCGGCTGCCCACGGCCGGCACCGGCGCGGCGTTGAACGGGACCACTTCGCTGGCGCAGGCGGCGGCCACGTCGAAGGCGATGCCGCGCACGCTGAAACAGTCGGCGCGGTTGGGGGTGAGCTTGATCTCGATGCTGGCATCGGGCAGGCCCAGGTAATCGACCAGGCTCTGGCCGACCGGGGCGTCTGCGGGCAGCTCCAGCAGGCCGGAGGCGTCGCTGTCCAGGCCCAGTTCCTTGGCCGAGCACAGCATGCCGTTGGAGTCCACGCCGCGCAGTTTGGCGGCCTTGATGTTGAAGTCGCCGATCTTCGCACCGATCATCGCCAGCGGTGCGACCAGGCCGGCGCGCGCGTTCGGCGCGCCACACACGATCTGCAGGTGCTCGCCCTGCCCGGCATCGACCTGGCAGATCTGCAGGCGGTCGGCCTCGGGGTGGCGCTCGGCGGTGACGATCCGCGCCACCACCACGTGGTCGAGGCTGGCACCGAGGTCGGTGACCTCTTCCACTTCCAGGCCGATGGCGGTCAACACCGCGCTGAGCTCGTCGCGCGAGGCAGTGGTGGGAACGTGGCTGCGCAGCCAGTTTTCAGAGAATTTCATGGTGTCACCCTGGTGGGCCGGCGCATGCGCCTGGGCCGTAGTTCAACAATCGTAGTGCCGGGCCCAGCCCGGCATTCCGTCATCAGGCGAATTGTTTGAGGAAGCGCACGTCGTTCTCGAAGAACGCGCGCAGGTCGTTCACGCCGTAGCGCAGCATGGCGAAACGCTCCACGCCCAGGCCGAAGGCGAAGCCGGTGTAACGCTCCGGGTCGATGCCCACGCTGCGCAGCACGTTCGGATGGACCATGCCGCAGCCCAGCACTTCCAGCCAGCGGGTGCTGCCGTCGGGCTGCTGCCAGGCGATGTCCACTTCCGCGCCGGGTTCGACGAAGGGGAAGTAGCTGGGGCGGAAGCGCATTTCGAAATCGCGCTCGAAGAACGCGCGCACGAACTCGGACAGCGTGCCTTTGAGGTCGGCGAAGGTCGAATGCTCGTCCACCAGCAGGCCTTCGACCTGGTGGAACATCGGCGAATGGGTCTGGTCGCTGTCGCTGCGGTACACCTTGCCCGCCGCGATCATGCGCAGCGGCGGCGCGTGGTCGCCCATGTAGCGCACCTGCACACCGGAGGTATGCGTGCGCAGCAGGCGGCCGTCGCCGAAGTAGAAGGTGTCGTGCATGGCGCGCGCCGGGTGGTGCGGCGGGAAGTTCAGGGCTTCGAAGTTGTGCCAGTCGTCTTCGATTTCCGGGCCTTCGGACAGCTCGTAGCCGAGGCGGCCGAAGATCTCGGTGATGCGTTCCAGGGTGCGGGTGACCGGGTGCAGGCCACCGCGTTCGGCGCCGCGGCCCGGCAGGGTGATGTCGATCGCTTCAGCGGCCAGGCGCGCGTCGAGCGCAGCGTCTTCCAGCACGGCCTTGCGTTCGCCCAGCGCGGTGGTCAGCGCGTCGCGGGCCTGGTTGATGGCTTCGCCGGCGGCCTTGCGTTGGTCGGCCGGCAGCGTGCCGAGCTGCTTGAGCTGGGCGGTGATGCTGCCGCTCTTGCCGAGCAGCGCCACGCGCAGGGCTTCAAGCGCATCGGGGCTCTGCGCGGCGGCCACGTCGGCCAAAGCCTGGGTGGTCAGGGATTGGATGTCACTCATGGATAGCCTGGGCCTCGCGTCGGATTGCCTTCGCGATGCACGCCGGGCCGACACCCGTCGCCACCGCCACAAAAAAGAATGGGGAAGGACTTGCGCCCTTCCCCATGCATTGCCTTACCCGGCGCCATTGCGTTTGCACGGCAACGGCGGGGAATGGACTTATGCCGCCAGCGCGCCCTTGGCCTTTTCGGCCAGTGCAGCAAAACCGGCTGCGTCGTGCACGGCGATGTCAGCCAGCACCTTGCGGTCCAGGGTGATGTTCGCCTTGAGCAGGCCGTTCATGAAACGGCTGTAGCTCAGACCGTTGATGCGGGCAGCCGCGTTGATGCGGGTGATCCACAGCGAGCGGAAATTACGCTTCTTCTGCTTACGGCCGATATAGGCGTACTGCTGTGCCTTGATGACGGCCTGCTTGGCAACGCGGAAGACCTTGCGGCGTGCGTTGTAGTAACCCTTGGCAAGGGTCAGGATTTTCTTGTGGCGGCGACGCGCCTGTACACCACGCTTTACTCGAGCCATGGGTCAGTCCTCAGAGGTAGGGAAGCATACGAGTCAAACGGCCTGCGTCTTCTGCACGAACATGGTTCGTCTGACGCAGATTGCGCTTCCGCTTGGTCGACTTCTTGGTGAGGATGTGGCTGCGGTTGGCGTGGCCAGCCTTGAACTTGCCGGAGGCGGTCTTGCGGAAACGCTTGGCCGCCGCCCGGTTGGTCTTGATCTTGGGCATTGCAATGTCCTTGATGATGTTTTGTCACTGACCAGGGCGGTGGCGATGCCACACTTTCCGTCCGTGCCCTTGCCTGCTTGTAAGCCCGGGATCCCCTCTGGGAACCAGGCCGGTCCTGTTGCCGTTGAAAAGCGTGAAACCGTTCAAAACAGCACCCCCGAAAAACGGGGCCGCCCATTATGCATGGGTTCGTTGACGGGTGCAAGCTGTTGATTGGGCGACGGTTCCCGGTATGACACGGGAACGGGCCACGGTCGCGTCTCTCCGTTCAGGTCCGCGAAGCCACGCAGGGCGTGGCTCTACGGCGCCGGAGGCGCTTATTTCTTCTTCGGCGCGATCATCATGACCATCTGCCGGCCTTCCAGGCGCGGACGGGACTCGATCACGATGTCCTCGCCCAGATCGGCTTCGATCCGGTTGGCCATCTCACGACCCAGCTCCTGGTGGCTCATTTCACGACCACGGAAGCGGATGTTCACCTTGATCTTGTCGCCCTCTTCCAGGAACCCGCGCATCTTGCGCAGCTTGATCTGGTAGTCGCCTTCGTCGGTGACCGGACGGAATTTGACTTCCTTGATCTCGACCTGCTTGGTCTTCTTCTTGGCCTCGTTGGCCTTTTTCTGCGCTTCGAACTTGAACTTGCCGAAGTCCATGATCTTGCACACCGGCGGATCAGCCTGCGGCTGGATCTCGACCAGGTCCAGACCTTCGTCTTCGGCCATCGACAGCGCTTCGTCACGCGTCAACACGCCAATCATTTCACCGTCGCTGCCGATCACGCGTACGCGCGGCACCCGGATTTCCTGATTCTTGCGGTTCTGTTTGTTGTCAGGGGTACTGATATTGCAATCTCCCAGAGGAATCAAACCGGCCCACGCGGGTCATCCGCAGGGCCGGGACTTTCTTACACAGACTGTTCTGCCTGCAACCGCTCGAGGAAGGCCTGGACGGACATGCTGCCCAGATCTTCGCCGGAGCGCGTACGCACGGCCACGGCGCCGTTTTCCTTCTCACGGTCGCCCACCACCAGCAGGTACGGGACCCGCTGCAGCGTATGCTCGCGAATCTTATAACCGATCTTCTCATTGCGCAAATCGGACGTTACCCGGAAGCCTTGATCTGCAAGGGTTTTCGTGACTTCCTGCACGTATTCAGCCTGGGCATCGGTAATATTGGCCACCACCGCCTGGGTCGGGGCCAGCCAGGCCGGGAACTGGCCGGCATGGTGCTCGATCAGGATGCCGATGAAGCGCTCCATGGAGCCCACGATGGCCCGGTGCAGCATGACCGGGTGCTTTTTCTGGCTGTTTTCGTCCACGTACTCGGCGCCCAGCCGGCCCGGCATCATGAAGTCCACCTGCATGGTACCCAGCTGCCAGGTGCGGCCGATGGCGTCCTTGAGGTGGTATTCGATCTTCGGGCCATAGAAGGCGCCCTCGCCCGGCAGCTCCTGCCATTCCACGCCGCAGCTGGACAGCGCCGAGCGCAGCGCGCCTTCGGCCTTGTCCCAGGTGGCGTCGTCGCCCAGGCGCGACTCGGGGCGCAGGGCGATCTTGATCTGGATCTCGTCGAAGCCGAAGTGCTGGTACACCGCCAGCGCCTGCTGGTGGAAGGCGGTCACTTCCGCTTCGATCTGTGCCTCGGTGCAGAACACGTGGCCGTCGTCCTGGGTGAATCCACGCACGCGCAGGATGCCGTGCAGCGCGCCGGACGGCTCGTTGCGGTGGCAGGAACCGAACTCACCGTAGCGGATCGGCAGGTCGCGGTAGCTGTGCAGGCCCTGGTTGAACACCTGCACGTGGCCCGGGCAGTTCATCGGCTTGACCGCGTAGGTGCGCTTCTCCGATTCGGTGAAGAACATGTTGTCCTGATAGTTGTCCCAGTGACCGGACTTCTTCCACAGGCTCACGTCCAGGATCTGCGGGCAGCGCACTTCGCCGTAGCCGCTCTTGCGGTAGACCTTGCGCATGTACTGCTCGACCACCTGCCACAGCGCCCAGCCCTTGGGGTGCCAGAACACCAGGCCCGGGGCCTCTTCCTGCAGGTGGAACAGATCCTGCTGCTTGCCGATGCGGCGGTGGTCGCGCATTTCGGCTTCTTCGATGCGCTTGATGTAGGCCTCGAGCTGCTTCTTGTCGGCCCAGGCGGTGCCGTAGATGCGCTGCAGCTGCTCGTTCTGGGCGTCGCCGCGCCAGTAGGCGCCGGAAATGCGGGTCAGCTTGAAGGCCTTCAGGAAGCGCGTGTTGGGCACGTGCGGTCCGCGGCACATGTCCACGTATTCCTGGTGGTAGTACATGCCCATGGCCTGGATGTCCGGCGACATGTCTTCGATCAGGCGCAGCTTGTAGTCCTCGCCACGGGCCTTGAAGATCTCGATCACTTCCGCGCGCGGGGTCATCTTCTTGACCACGTCGTAGTCCTGCGCGATCAGCTCGCCCATGCGCTTTTCGATGGCGGCCATGTCGTCCGGGGTGAACGGACGTTCGGAATGGATGTCGTAATAGAAGCCTTCGGCGATCACCGGGCCGATCACCATCTTGACGTCCGGGTACAGCTGCTTGACCGCATGGCCAACCAGGTGGGCGGCGGAGTGGCGGATGATTTCCACGCCCTCCTCGTCCTTGGCGGTGATGATCCGCAGGCTCGCGTCGTGGTCGATCACGTCACTGGCATCGACCAGCACGCCATCCACCGCACCGGCGATGGTGGCCTTGGCCAGGCCGGCGCCGATCGACTGGGCGACCTCCATGACACTGACGGGGTTTTCGAACTCACGGCGGCTGCCGTCGGGAAGCGTGATCGCGATCATGGCTCTGGCTTTGTGCTTGGGAGGCCTGGATGCAGGCCGGGGAAACGGGAGTCGAGGGTGCCCGGGGCGCGGCCGGATAAAAGAAAAGCGCCACGAAGGCGCCTGTCAGGGGGCCGTCGGGACGTTCAGCGCTGGGCGGTGGTAGTGCTCATGTCGCACGCTGGACCGGCGCTTGGCGCGGGTCACCTTGTTGCCTCGAGGTGGATGCGTCGATCTTAAACCAAATGCCGGGGGTTGCCCAATGGTGGTCGCCTGGGCCAGGCATCGCGAGGGCCGACCAACGGTCGGCGCTACCGGTCGGCTGACTTCAGGTCGGATCGATATGAACCGGGTGATCTGGCGCGCGCAAACGGCAATGATTACCATGCGCGCATTGCCGGAGCGCCCGGCCCGCCTGCCTTCCCGAGGATTTCAATGCCCTGCGCCGCCCCCATGGCCCGCACGCTCCTGCCCTGCGCGGCGTTTCCATGCTGACCGCCGACGCCCTGGCGCTGCTGTACTGCGCACTGGCCGGCGCTGCGTCGGCGTTCTCGGCGCTGGCCTTCTACGCCGCTTCGCCGCACTGCCGCTGGCCGCGCCTGCGC
>NZ_CAUQPH010000029.1:0-38123 GCF_963519925.1 uncultured Stenotrophomonas sp.
CGTCAGCGCCGGGCCGGATGCGGCGCAGATCGCGGCGTTCACCGGCAGGCCCGCGCAGCAACCGATCCGGGTCTATGCCGGGCTGCCCTCGGCCCCCGACGCGCGCGCGCGTGCGCGGCTGGCGCTGCGCGAACTGCAACGGCAGGGGGGATTCGAGCGCTCCACGCTGGTGGTGATCACCCCGACCGGCACCGGCTGGGTCGACCCGGCGGCGGCGGACAGCCTGGAATACCTGCTGCACGGCGACGTGGCCAGCGTGGCCGTGCAGTACTCCTATCTGTCCAGTCCGTTGTCGTTGCTGGTTGAACCCGAGTACGGCGAGGAGACCTCACGGCTGCTGTTCGCCGAGGTCTATGCATACTGGCGGACGCTGCCGGCCGACGCACGCCCGCGGCTGTTCGTGCACGGGCTGAGCCTGGGTGCGATGAATTCCGAACGCTCGGTCAATCTGTTCGACATGATCGACAGCCCGATCGATGGCGCGCTGTGGTGCGGTCCGCCCTTCGCCACCCGCACCTGGCGGCAGACCACCAACCAGCGCAATCCCGGTTCGCCGGAGTGGCTGCCGGTGTTCCGTGACAGCCGCGCGGTGCGTTTCATGAACCAGCACGGCACGCCGGTACCGGTCGACGCGCCGTGGGGCCGGATGCGGGTGGTGTACCTGCAGTACGCCAGCGATCCGATCACGTTCTTCACCCCTAACGACGCCTGGCGCGAGCCGGACTGGATGGTCGGGCCCCGTGCACCGGATGTGTCACCTGCGGTGCGCTGGTATCCGCTGGTGAGCATGCTGCAGCTGGCGCTGGACATGCTGTTGGCCGACCGCACGCCTATGGGGTACGGCCACGTCTTCGCGCCGGCGCATTACATCGCGGGCTGGCAGGCCGTGCTGGGCGAGGGCGACTGGAACCGGAGGGACACGGCACGACTGCAGGACCTGCTGGACCCGTTGCGTCGGCAGCAGATCGAGCAGCGCCGCGGCGGTGGGAGCGACTGAGTCAGGCCTGAGGCGGCGTGGTGGGAGGCGGCGTGGTGGCTGGCGGCTCCTGCGGCGGCAGCAGGCGGTGCCGGGCCAGGCGCTCGGTGACCGCCAGCACCAGCGCCGACAGCAGCAACATGCCGTGGATACCGGCCATCCAGCGCAGCACCTCCGGGTCGATACGACTGCCTTCTTCGATCTTCATGAAAATGCGCAGCAGGGCGATCGCCGAGATGGCGATGATCGACCCCATCAACTTGTTCTTCATGGCCGCGAAATCGACCATGCCCATCCATTGCGGCCGCCGTTCGCCACCGGAGTCGATCCGGGTGACGAAATTCTCGTACCCGGCCAGGGTGACGATCAGCATCAGGTTGGCCACCAGCGACAGATCGATCAGCGACAGCGCCATCAGCACCGCGTCGGCCGGGCCCATGTCGGCGATGCGCAGCACATAGTTCAGCAACTGGCGCAGGAACACGAACAACAGCAGCAGCAGCGCCACCACCAGGCCAAAATAGAACGGCGCCATGATCCAGCGCGCATCGAACAGACTGCGCGAGACATTGCGGCGGAGCATGCTGCGCAGTTTCTCCATGCCGGTGCGCCGCTCAGTCGACCGGCTGATCGGTGATATCCGGACCGGTGTCTTCGACCAGGTCGGCGGGGCGGGTGCCGTAGATCGTGTTGCGCATCTCGCGGCGGGCGTCGCGGATCGCCAGGCCGTCCAGCGGGCGGATGCGGATGATGCGGCAGGATTGCGGCATGGCCACGCTGGCGGTGCGCGGTATCACGCTGTCCCAGCGGGCGTTGACCGTGCCGAAGGAATTGGTGATCTCCACGGTATGTGCGATCGACAGACCGGTGCAGCGTCCGCGCAGTTCCAGCAGGTGGCCCACGCTCTGGCTGGTCCACACCGCCAGCGCCCGGTCGCCCAACGGCGTCCATTGGGTCTGGCGGACGAAGCGGGCCAGGCGGAAGGAGGCCACCGGCGCGCCGGCGTGCTGCACGTACAGGTTGAAGCGCTCTTGGGTGGTCAGGGTGGGCGTGGTGGCGCACCCCGCCAGTGTGGTCACGGCGAGCAGGGCAATCAGCAGGCGGCGCATGGCGGCTCCCTCGATGGACAACAGGATGGCGTGCCCGTCCTGCGGGGACGGGCCAGCCTGGGTGAGTCCCGGGTCAGCGGGTTACGCGGGTCGTGGCACCATCGCTGGACACGCGCACGCGGTCGCCAACGCGGTAGTCGTTCGGGTTGCCATCCTGCACCACCGCCACGGTGCGGCCATTCTCCAGCTGCACGGTGATCTCCACGCCATTGCGCGCGCCACGCGCGAGCGCGTTGCCGGCCGCGCCACCGGCCGCTGCACCGGCGATGGCGCCGATGGCATTGGCGCGGCTGCCACCGCCGATCGAACTGCCCGCCACGCCACCGATGGCAGCGCCGACCAGCGTCGGCACGCCACGCGAGTCATTCTGGATCTGCACCGCCCGGATCGACTGCACGGTACCCATCTGGACGTCCTGGGCGCGCCCGACTTCCGAGCGGTTGAACGTGCTAGGCGTGGTCTGGGTCGCGCAGCCCGCCATGAACAGGGCCGACGCCAGGACCGCCGTGGCCACGCCTGCATGTGGAAGTTTCATTGTGTGTGTCTCCATCAAGTGACTGCGCGGAACGATGAGGTGGATTCCGCCCTCCCTGCGGGTCAAGTACTCCTTGCAGCAGCGATTAACAACGCGGCCGGTAACGCGAACGTGAAGGCGCGGCGCATGCCTACGGCGCCAATAGATGCACGATTTGTAGGGGTTTCCGGCCACTATCCGGAAACCGACGTTCACGCACGCATTACTGTTCGAGGGCTACTTGTCCACGCACCGCATACGCAGCATCGGCCGACCGCGAGTACGTGCGGGGCCGTGTTTTCCCCACGTTTCGTGACCCAGGAGAGGCCCGCAATGTCCAGTGCACCGGTGTATGGCGTTCATTCCGAAGTTGGCGTACTCAGGAAGGTGATGGTCTGCGCACCCGGCAAGGCGCACAGCCGGCTGACCCCGCGCAACAAGGACGACCTCCTGTTCGACGACGTGATCTGGGTCGACAATGCCAAGCGCGACCATTTCGACTTCATGTCCAAGATGCGCGCCCGCGGCGTGGACGTGGTGGAGATGCACGACCTGCTGGCCGAGACACTGGAGAACGCAGAGGCGCGCAACTGGATCCTGGACCACCAGATCAACGCCAATGAAGTAGGCGTGGAGTTCATGGCCGAAGTGCGTGCCTACCTGGAGTCGCTGTCACCGCGCGAGCTGGCCGAGACGCTGATCGGCGGCCTCAGCGTGTTCGACCTGCCCGACGATTTCGCCGGTCCCACCCTGCAGGCGGCACGCGAGCAGCCGGACATCGTCGGCTACCTGCTGCCGCCGCTGCCCAACACCCTGTACACCCGCGACACCACCTGCTGGATCTACCAGGGCGTGACCCTGAATCCGCTGTACTGGCCGGCGCGGCACGAAGAAACCATCCTGACCACGGCGATCTACAAGTTCCATCCGGACTTCACCAGGGCCAGCTTCCCAATCTGGTTCGGCGACCCGACCGTGGACCACGGCAATGCGACCCTGGAAGGCGGCGACGTGCTGATTCCCGGCAACGGCGTGGTGCTGGTCGGGATGAGCGAGCGCAGCTCGCGCACCGCGATCACCCAGCTGGCGCAGTCGCTGTTCAAGAACGGCGCGGCCAAGCGCGTGATCGTGGCGGTAATGCCCAAGCTGCGCTCCGCCATGCACCTGGATACGGTGTTCACCTTCGCCGACCGTGACGTGGTGACGGTATTCCCCGGCATCGTCGACCAGATCCACACCGTGTCGTTGTATCCCAGCGACAAGGCACCCGGTTTCGAGATCGTGTTCGAGAAGAAGCACTTCAACGACGTGGTCGCCGAAGCGCTGGGCTTCAAGCAGCTGCGCATCGTCGAATCCGGTGGCGACCGCTATGCCGCCGAACGTTCGCAATGGGACAGCGGCAACAACCTGGTGGCGATGGCGCCCGGGGTGGTGGTCGCCTACGACCGCAGCACGCAGACCAATACCGACCTGCGCAAGCAGGGCATTGAAGTGATCAGCATCGTGGGCGCGGAGCTGGGGCGTGGCCGCGGCGGTGGTCACTGCATGACCTGTCCACTGATCCGCGACGCGGTGGCCTTCTAACCGCAGCGCCACGACCTTTCATCGCACGGCGGTCGGCCCCGCGCCGCCCCGCCATGCAGGACCGCGGAGACCGGACGGATGCAATCCCTTGGGTGGATGGCGCGTGCATGGCTGCTGGCGGGTGTTGCGCTGGGGACCGCATGTGGGCGCGGTGGCGGCGGCGACACGGCCGAGCGACCGCCGACGCTGGTGGCGGTGGAGGTGGTGAAAGCACAGGCGGTGCCCAACCTGGTGGAGCTTCCCGGACGGGTGGAAGCGAGCCGCTCGGCCGAGGTGCGGGCGCGCGCCGACGGCATCGTCGAACGCCAGCTGTACGTGGACGGGACCGAGGTGGAGGCCAACGCGCCGCTGTTCCAGATCGATCCGCGCGACCTGCGCGCCCGGGTCCAGCAGGCACGCGCCTCATTGGCCTCGGCACGTGCGGCCAAGGCGCAGACCTCGGCGCTTCGCGCGCGCCTGTCCACGCTGGTGCAGCGAAAAGCGGTCAGCGTGCAGGAGTACGAATCGGCGCAGGCCTCGTTCCGGCAGGCTGACGCGGCGATGATGGAAGCGCAGGCGGCCGTGGATCGCGCACAGCTGCAGCTGGACCACGCCACCGTGCGCGCGCCGATCAAGGGTCGCACCGGCCGCGCCCAGGTCAGCGAAGGCGCACTGGTGAGTGCGGCGGCGGCCACGCTGCTGACCCGGATCGACCAGGTAGACCCGGCATTCGTCATCTTCAATCCCTCCAACATATCGATGAACGCGCTGGAACGCGGCGTGCAGGAAGGTCGCATCGACGTCGGCGACAACCGCAAGGTGCGGGTGACGATCCTGCTCGACGGTGGCGAGCGCCTTCCCGCCGAGGGCGTTGTCGATTTCAGCGAAACCGCGATCGATCCGGCCACGGGCAGCCGTACGCTGCGGGCGCGCTTCGCCAATCCGGACGGCCGGCTGCTGCCGGGCCAGTTCGTGCGCGGCATCCTGCAGCTGGGCAGTATCCGCAACGGCTTCAGCCTGCCGGAGCGCGCCATCCAGGTCGGTGAGGACGAGGCCAGCGTCATGCTGGTCAACGACGAAAACGTGGCGGTGCGGCGCGTGGTGTCCCTGGCCGGCCAAGCCGACGGTCGCTGGGTGGTGCAGAGCGGGTTGACCCCGGGCGACCGGGTGATCGTCGACGGCTGGCACAAGATCCAGCCGGGGCAGCCGGTGGCCATCCAGTCCACGCCGATTGCGAAGGCCAAGGCCGAGGCGCCATGAGCGGCTACTTCGTCTACCGGCCGGTGATGGCGTGGGTGATCGCGCTGTTCGCGATCCTGTTCGGCGGCATCGCGCTGGCGACCCTGCCGGTGGAACAGTACCCGGACGTGGCGCCGCCGAGCCTGAGCATCTCGGCCACCTTCGTCGGCGCCGACGCGCAGACCCTGGACCGCACCGTGACCTCGGTGATCGAAAACGAGCTTAGCGGGGTGGACGATTTCCTGTTCATGACCTCCACCAGCCGCGCCAACGGTACCGCGCAGATCCGGGTGACGTTCCGCAGCGGTACCGACCTGGACATCGCACGCTCGCAGGTGCAGGACCGCCTGGCCCGGGTCGAGCCACGCCTGCCGGATGAAGTGCGGCAGATGGGCGTGCGCGTGACCCAGGCCAGCAACGGTTTCCTGATGCTGATCTCGCTGCAATCCGACAAAGGCCGTTACTCGGCGCTGGAACTGGGCGACTACGCCAACAGCAACATCGCCGACGAACTGCGCCGCGTGCACGGGGTGGGCGATGTGACCCTGTTCGGGTCCAGCTACGCGATGCGGATCTGGCTGGACCGGGAAAAGCTGGTCAGCTACGGCATCTCGCCGGGCGAGGTGATGGCCGCGGTGCGCGAGCAGAACGCCCAGACCGCCGGCGGTGGCCTCGGCCTGCAGCCGACCACGCCGTCGACCGAAACCACCGCGCAGATCGTGATGCGCGGCCGCTTCAGTACCCCCGAGCAGTTCCGCCAGGTGATCATCCGGGCGACGCCGGGTGCGGCCACGGTGCGACTGGGTGATGTGGCGCGGGTCGAGCTGGGCAACGACAACTACGCCTTCAACCTGCGCCTCAACGGGCAGGAAACGGCCGGGCTGGCGGTGTCGCTGGCCACCGGCGCCAATGCGCTGTCCACCGCTACCGCAGTGCGCCAGCGCATGCAGGACCTGGAGGGCAGCTTCCCGGATGGCATGCAGTGGACCACGCCGTTCGACACCACCCCGTTCATCGTCGAATCGGTCAATGGCGTGGCCGTGACCATGCTGCAGTCGCTGGTGCTGGTTTCGATCGTGGTGCTGCTGTTCCTGCAGAGCTGGCGCGCGGTGTTCCTGCCGACCATCGTGGTGCCGGTGTCCCTGCTGGGCGCGTGCCTGGGCCTGCTGGCGTTCGGGGTATCGATCAACCTGCTGTCGCTGTTCGCGATGGTGGTGGCGATCGGCATCCTCAACGACGATGCGATCGTGATCGTGGAAAGCGTCGAGCGGATCATGCGCGAGGAAGAGCTCCCCCCGCGCGAGGCCACCGCCAAGGCGATGGGCCAGCTGTCCGGCGCGATCATCGCCACCACGCTGGTGCTGCTGGCGGTGTTCATTCCGATGGGGTTCTTTCCCGGCTCGGCCGGCGGCATCTACCGTCAGTTCGCGGTCACCCTGAGCGTATCGCTGGTGGTGTCGACGATCCTGTCGCTGACCCTGGCGCCGGCCATCTGCGGTGCGATGCTGCGTCCGGCCAAGGAGCAGGTGGGCAAGGGCGGTCCGGCGCGGCGGTTGTTCGGAGCGATCAACACCGGGCTGGAACGCAGCAGCCGCGGCTACGCCGGCTGGGTGGGCGGCATGCTGGTGCGGCCGTGGCTGTGGATCGGCGTGTTCGTGGGGGTGACCCTGCTCACCGGCCTGCTGTACGCGCGCCTGCCCGGCGGCTTCCTGCCGACCGAGGACCAGGGCTACATCTTCGTCGCCTACAACGCCGCGCCCGGTGCCACCATGGAGCGCACCCGCGCCGCCGCCGAACAGGCCGAGGCGATCCTGCGCCAACAACCGGAAGTGCGCAACGTGGCCACGGTGATCGGCTTCAGCTTCTTCGGCCAGGGCCAGGCGGTGGGCATGTCGTTCGTCGACCTGCACCCGTGGGCCGAACGCAGCGGCAGCGAGCGCAGCGCGATGTCGCTGGCCGCGCGCATGAGCGCGGCGTTCACCCGCATTCCGCAGGCGCAGGTGTTCGCGCTCAATCCGCCGGCGATCCAGTCGCTGGGCAACGCGTCCGGTTTCAGCATGAAGATCGAGGACCGCAGCGGCGTCGGCGGCCAGGCCCTGACGGCCGCGGCCATGGGGATCACCGCGCGTGCCGCGGCCAGCGACCGGCTGACCGGGGTGCGTCCGGAGGGGATGCCGCGCGCACCGCAGCTGTTCGTGGACATCGACCGTACCCAGGCGCGTGCGCTCGGGGTGCAGCTGTCGCAGGTCAACCAGGCGCTGGGCATCATGTTCGGTTCGGCCTACGTCAATGATTTCGTGCGCCAGGGCAATGTGCTGCGGGTGTTCATCCAGGGCGACGCCGAACAGCGCATGCGCGCCGAGGACGTGTCCGACTTGCGGGTGATCGGCAGCAACGGGCAGTCAGTGCCGTTCTCCGCGTTCGCGACCACGCGCTGGACGGTGGGCGAGCAGCAGGTGGAGCGCTACAACGGGTTCCTGTCGGCGACGGTGTCGGGGCAGGGCGCGCCCGGTGTGTCCAGCGGCGCCGCGCTGGTGGAGATGGAGCGCATCGCCGACGAGGTGCTGCCGCCGGGCATGCGCCATGAGTGGACCGGCACCGCGCGCGAAGAACGCGAAGCCTCAGGCCAGGTCGGCATGCTGCTGGGGCTGGCCTTCGTCGTCGCCTTCCTGCTGCTGGCGGCGCTATACGAAAGCTGGGTGACCCCGGTGATCGTGCTGCTGGTGGTGCCGCTGGGCATCCTGGGCGCGGTGGTGTTCACCGCCGCACGCGGGATGTCCGCCGATGTGTATTTCACCGTGGGCCTGGTCACCATCATCGGCCTGGCGGCGAAGAACGCGATCCTGATCGTGCAGTTCGGACTCGACGAGGAAGCGCGCGGGGTGCCGGTCCGCGACGCGATCCTGCAGGCCGCGCAGCAGCGCCTGCGGCCGATCCTGATGACCAGCCTCACCTTCATCGTCGGCATGGTGCCACTGGTGGTCGCCACCGGCGCCGGTGCCGCCAGCCGCCAGGCCGTGGGCACCGGGGTGCTCGGCAGCATGCTCAGCGCCACCGTGTTCGGCATCTTCTTCACCCCGCTGTTCTATTTCGTGTTGCGGCGGCGGGCGCGTGACCGCCAGCCGCCAGCGGCGGCGGCGACGGCGCAGGACGGGGAGGGCGGCCATGGCTGAGCGCACGTTGCTGCGCTGGGGTGTGGTGCTGGCGGCCTGCCAGCTGTGCGCCTGCAACCTGGCACCGGACTATGTTCGGCCCGAGGCACCGGTGCCGGCGGCGTACCCGTCCAGCGCGGCCGACGGTGGTGCCGCGCCGGCCATTGCCTGGCAGAGCTTCTTCCACGACCCGGTGCTGCGCGGACTGATCGGCCAGGCGCTGGTGTACAACCGCGACCTGGCCGGGGCGGCGGCGCGGATCGAGCAGGCCCGCGCCCAGTTCCGCATCCAGCGCAGCCAGCGCCTGCCCGGGCTGGACGCGAACGCCTCCGCGCAGCGCCTACGCACCCCGCTCAGTGCCGCCGACGGCGCGCCCCGGGTCACCGTGGACAGCTATGGCGTGCAGGTGGGCATCCCGTCGTTCGAGCTGGATTTCTGGGGGCGGGTGGCGAACCTCAACGAAGCGGCGCGGCGCCAGTACCTGGCGACCGAAGAAGCACGCAATACCGCCGAACTGTCGCTGGTGGCCAACGTAGCCGCCAGCTACTACGCGGTGCGCGCCAGCGACGAAGGCATCGTGCTGGCCGAGCGTTCCCTGGCCAGCCGCAACGAAACCCTGGAGCTGGCGCAGCTGCGCATGGACGCGGGGCTGACCTCCTCCATCGATTTCAACCAGTCGTATGCGCTGGTGACCCAGACCGAACTGCAGCTGGCGCAGCTGCGCCGCAACCGCGGCCAGTCGCTGCAACTGCTGCAGTTCCTTGTCGGCACGCCGCTGCCGCCGGTGCTGCCGGCCGGGCTGCCACTGGATCCCGACGCGCAGCTCACCCGGCTCGATCCGGGCTTGCCGTCGGCACTGCTGGAAGCGCGCCCGGACATCCGCCTGGCCGAACACCAGTTGCGTGCGGCCAACGCCAACATCGGTGTCGCAAGGGCGCTGTACTTCCCGATCATCGCCCTGACCGCGGCCGGCGGCTACGCGTCGAGCGAACTGTCCGGGCTGGTCTCGGACAGCAACCGGGTGTGGTCGTTTGGCGGCGGCGCGGTGTTGCCGCTGCTGGACTGGGGCGCGCGGCGCGCGCGCGTGGACGGTGCGTCTGCCGTCCGCGACGAACGCGAAACGGCGTACCAGTCCACCGTGCAGAACGCCTTCCGCGAAGTGGCCAGCGGACTGGTCGCTGCCGAGCAGAACGACCTGCAGATCCAGGCGCAGATGCGCGCCGTGGACGTGCAGCAGGCGCTGGTGGTGACCGCACACGACCGCTACGACGTGGGCCTGACCCCGTACCTGGAAGTGCTGGACGCCGAACGCAACCACTTCGCTGCCGAACAGAACCTGCTGCAGCTGCGCGCCGCGGCGCTGCAGGACGCGGTGAACCTGTACGCCGCACTGGGCGGCGGCCAGGCGCTGCGGGAACGCCCGGCCGACTGAGATTCCCCCACTATCCTGCGAGGTACGCACTGTATGCGCATTCCGGTCCGAACCCTCTGCCTTGCCTCGGTGCTGCTGCCCGGCGCCGTTGCCGCCCAGACCCGCGACGCCAGCCAGGACGCTGAAATCCAGCGCCTGCGCCAGACCGTGGACATGCTCACCGCGCGCATCCAGGCGCTCGAGTCCGGCCAGGCCGGCATCGCCCCGGCGGCACCTGCCACGCCCGCACCGCCCAGCACCGGCGTGGCCGCCGCGCCGGGCACGGTGTCGGTGCCCGCCACGCCGCTGGTCGCTGCGACGCCGGCGACCTTGAACGTGCCGCGCTCGCCACTGCCGGCGCACGAGACCTTCGATGAAGACGAGCAGGCCACCGCACGCGCCGACAACGAAGTGCCACCCGGCGACGATCTGGAAGGCTTCTTCCAGATCCCCGGCACCGGCACCTGGTTGCGGCTGGGCGGCTACGCCAAGCTGGATGCGATGTTCGACAGCGGCGACGCCGGCGACAGCGACCAGTTCATCACCTCCGAGATCCCGGTGGACGGCGGGCGCGACAGCACCCGCTTCAACATGCACGCGCGGCAGACCCGCCTCACCCTGGAAGGGCGCCGCGACACCGGCGCCGGCCAGCTGCGCTTCCTGGTGCAGAACGACTTCTTCGGTTCCGGCGGCGGCTACGGCTATCGGCTGCGCCACGCCTGGGGCCAGCTCGGCAACACCTATGTGGGCTTTGGCTGGTCGGCCTTCATGGACCTGGATTCCGGTCCCGACACGCTGGACTTCGCCGGTCCGCCCGCCTCGCCGTCGGCGCGCCTGGCCAGCATCCGCCAGTACTTCCCGCTGGGCGGCGGCAACCAGATCATCCTGGCCGCCGAACATCGCGCACCGGAACTGCAGTTCGATGGCGCTACCCAGCGCTCGCGCACCGCGGCGCCCAATCTGGTGCTGGCGGCAAGGCACGAAGCGGGGTGGGGCAGCCTGCAGGCCTCGGGCCTGCTGCGCTACCTCGCCTATGACTCGGCGCAGGACAGCAATGAAGGCAGCGACAGCGCCATGGCCGGCGGCCTTGCGCTGAGCGGCACATGGGGCGGCGGCGACAACGGCGACTACTTCGTGTTCGGCGCGCTGGGCGGGCAGGGCATTGCCGCCTTCCTCGGCGACCTGGGCGGACTGAACCTCGATGGCGTGGTCGACCCGCAGGGCGACCTGCAGGTGCTGCAGCAGTATGGCGGCTGGGTCGGCTACACCCATCACTGGACGCAGCGCTGGCGCTCCACCCTTACTTACAGCCGGCTGTACCTGGAGCGCGACGACCTGCTCGACCCGAGCGCGTTCCGGCGCAGCGACTACGCCGCAGCCAACATCGTCTGGCAACCATCGTCCAGCTGGAGCTGGGGCGCCGAACTGCTGTACGGAAAGCTGCAGGAGCAGAGCGGCGACAGCGGCGACGTGTTCCGCCTGCAGACCGCGCTCAAGTACGACTTCGTGAAGTAGGAGGCCACATGCGCGCCCAATCCCGATATCGACTCGCCGTGCTGGCCGCCGCCCTGGCCGCGTCGGCACCGCTGGCCGCGCAGGACGCCATGCTGGGCACCCTCCTGGAAGAGCCCGGCAGTGCCGGGCTGGGTTTCCTGGGCCGGATCGAAACCTCGCCGTACAAGGGCGCGGACGATCGCGTCGACCTGATGCCGCTGTACCTGTATGAAGGCGAGCGCTTCTTCCTGCGCTCCAATGCAGCCGGCATGCGTTTCGCCACGCGCCAGGACCAGGGTCTTGAACTGTTCGTCGAACGGCGGCTCGAAGGCTACCCGGAAGACGAGACGCCGGACATCCTGCAGGGCATGGAAACCCGCAACAGCGAAGCGGATATCGGCGCACGGTATTACTTCAAGCGCAACGACCACGCGCTTGACCTCAGCGTGCGCCAGGACATCTCCGGCAGCTCCAATGGCACCGAGGTCCGAGCCGCCTACGGCCATACATGGCGCGGCGATCGCTGGGCGCTGCAGCCGGTGATCAGCCTGGGCTGGCGCAGCGCCAAGCTCAATGACTACTACTTCGGGGTGGAAGACGACGAAGTCACCGCGGAACGCGGCGCGTACTCGGCAGGCAGCGGGGTGGATGTCACGGCGGGGCTGTACGGACGCTACCGCATCCTGCAGAACTGGAGCCTGCTCGGCGGCGTGTTCGCCAAGCGCTATTCCAGCGCAGTGCGCAGCAGCCCGCTGGTGGACAGCAACGTCGAGTGGGGCGGCATGCTGGGCGCCGCCTACGACTTCGGCAATGGCCAGGTGCGCTGGGACAAGGAGGACACGCCCACCTACGTCAAGGTGTTCTACGGCCGCGATTCGGACGAGGGCTGCCACCTGGTCAAGATCATGACCTTCAGCTGCGTGAGCCTCAACGATGACGATCCCACCGACATCTGGGGCGTGCACGTGGGCCGGCCGTTCGTGTCCGGTCTCAACGGCTGGCCGCTGGACCTGGTCGGGTATGTCGGCGTGCTCCGCCATGAAGAGCGTGGCTACCAGCCGGACGCCTGGCAGATCGATGCCTACATGAAAGGCTTCTACTACGGCTTCCCGTGGTCGCACCGGGTCAAGACCCGGATCGGCTTCGGCTTCGGTGTGTCCTACGCCGAACGCGTACCGTACGCCGAAGTGCAGTCGCAGGCGCGTCGCGAACGCAACACCTCCAAGGTGCTGAACTACCTGGACCCCAGCATCGACGTGAGCGTGGGCGACATCTTCGGCAGCGAGCGCTGGCGCGAGCTGTACTTCGGCTTCGGGGTATCGCACCGCTCGGGCATCTTCGGCTCGGCGCGGATGCTGGGCACGGTCGATGGCGGCTCCAACTACATCTACACCTACCTGGAAGGCGCGTTCTAGCGCGGGTCGGCCGCGACCGGCGCGCGATCCTGGCGGAACAGCAGGGCGATGGCGATGTAAGCAGCGCCCATCGCGACCAGCGCCAGCCCCACGCCCCACGATGCGGAGGCGCGTCCGGCCCAGGCCACGCCACTGACGCAGACCACCGCGGCCACCAGTGCGACCAGGCCGGAGACCAGCGATATCCACCGCTTGCCGCCGGGTGCAAAGCGGAACGCGAGGCTGATCTGCGCGATCGCCTGCACCACCAGCACCGCCGCCACCGTCGTCGCTACCGCGTAGGCGGCCCATTCCGGGTGGGTGTAGATGGCGATGCCGCCGATGATCTGCGCCGCGCCCAGTGCGATGGTCATCGCGAAGCTGGGCAGGCCATGCAGCAGGAACGCCTCGGTCAGCTGCAGCGCGCCGGCGATCACCAGCAGGCCGGCGATCAGCACGGTCATGGTGCGTAGCATGAAGGAGGACGCATAGATGCCGAAAGCGCCGAGCAGCAACAGGAGCACGCCGACGATGAGCAGCCGCGGCCAGCTCGACTTCATCGCCATGCCGATCGAATCCGGATCCTTGCCAAGGCGGGACAGCACGGTCATGGCGGTCGCTCCTGAAGGGACCAGGCCATTACTCCGCGCGCGGCGTTATGCACTGGTGAAAACACCACCAGTAAATCCCGCAACGCGGTGCACGGTACACGCCGTTATAACGCAGCGCCTCCTATACCAGCCAGACCATCGCTCGGGGGAGTAGTGCCATGTTGGATAGACTGTCCGGCCGTCTGCTGGGTGCCGCGCTCTCCTTCGCGCTGGTTGCATCGAGTGCCGCGCATCCATTGCCGGAGGAGGCGCAGGGCGCCGCAGCGGCGGCGCCATCACCCTCTGCAGCTGCGCCGGCGGCGGTGCTGTTCACCAACGTGCGCATCTTCGATGGCACCCATGCACGCTTGTCCGCGCCCAGCAACGTGCTGGTCCAGGGCCGCACCATCGCGCGGATTTCCACCGCGCCCATCGACGCGGCTGGGGCGCGCGTCATCGACGGCCGCGGGCGCACCCTGATGCCTGGGCTGATCGACATGCATTGGCACAGCATGTTTGCCGGCATTCCGATGCAGTCGCTGATGACCGCCGATACCGGCTACATCAATATCGTGGCCGGCGCCGAATCGCAGAAGACGCTGCTACGCGGCTTCACCACCGTGCGCGACGTGGGTGGGGCAGTGTGGGGCCTGAAGGCGGCGATCGACGCGGGGCATGCGGAAGGACCGCGCATCTTTCCGTCCGGCGCCATGATCACCGTCACCAGCGGGCATGGCGATTTCCGTGAGCCGTCCGACCTGCCACGTACGCTGGGCCAGCCCGGTTCGCGCCATGACGTATTGGGCGACAGCGCCATCGCCGATACCCCCGACGAGCTGCGCGTGCGCGTGCGCGAGCAGCTGATGCGCGGCGCCAGCCAGATCAAGCTCACCGCCGGCGGCGGGGTGTCTTCGCCGCACAGTCCGCTGGACGTGGTGACCTTTACCGAACCGGAGGTGCGCGCGGCGGTGGA
Source organism: uncultured Stenotrophomonas sp. (assembly GCF_963519925.1). Classification (NCBI taxonomy): domain Bacteria; kingdom Pseudomonadati; phylum Pseudomonadota; class Gammaproteobacteria; order Lysobacterales; family Lysobacteraceae; genus Stenotrophomonas; species uncultured Stenotrophomonas sp. The sequence continues at coordinate 14,416 of NZ_CAUQPH010000029.1, forward strand.
AGCGGCCAGCGACTGGGGTACCTATGTGACCGTGCATGCGTACACGCCGGAGGCAATCCAGCGTGCCATCCGCGCCGGGGTGAAGTGCATCGAACACGCCAGCCTGATGGACGACGCCACCGCGCGGCGCATGCGCGATACCGGCACCTGGCTCAGTACCCAGCCGTTCCCGCCGGAGCTGGCCAATGCCTTCCCGCAGGGGTCGGAGCAGTGGCAGAAGGCGCAGGAGGTATTCGCCGGCACCGACCAGACCTACCGCTTCGCGATCAAGTACAAGCTCAAGACCGCCTTCGGCACCGACGTGCTGTTTTCCAGCGCGCTGGCGGCGCAGCAGAACCAGATCCTGGCCAGCCTGACCCGCTGGTACACGCCCGCCGAAACCCTGATCATGGCCACCGGCACCAACGCCGAGCTGCTGGCGTTGTCCGGCAAGCGCAGCCCATATGCCGGCCGCCTGGGCGTGGTGGAGGAGGGCGCGCTGGCCGACCTGCTGCTGGTGGATGGTGATCCGCTGGCCGACATCACGGTGATCACCAACCCGGACGCGAACTTCAACGTGATCATGAAGGACGGGAAGATCTTCAAGGACCAGCGCTGAGCGGATCAGCCGCCGGTATTCATGCTCGCCCCGCCACCGGCCTTGAAGTACAGCACCAGGTACACCACGCGCCAGAAGATGAAGGCGTAGGCGCCGCACAGCAGGAGCTGCAGGACCAGGTGCGACTTCATGCGGCTCAGCCGCCACAGCCCGTCGCCCAGGTTCAGCAGCAACAGGCTGACCCCGATGATGACCACCACGTAGCCGGCCAGCGTGGGGTTGACCAGATCCAGGTCACCCGGCCCGGCGCGGACCACTTCCAGCCCCACAGCGGTGATCAGCGAGGACACCGCCATGTTGCGCGTGTTCTCGAAGATCAGCCTGAGTACACCATTGTCGAACAGCTGTACGGCAATACGTCGGAGCAGGGCGGGCAGCATGGGGCGTTCCTCGCGGCGTGAACCGGACTGCGCACAGGGTTGTACCCGGCGCATGAAAAGCGCGTGGAAGGGCGGGTAAGTAGATTTACTGGTGGTGCCTGCCGACGAGTGGCGGTACACCGCTGCGGCGCCGGAGGACCATGGTGGCCCAGGCAAGCCGCCCGTGGGCGGCGCCGTGGCAGGGGACCGTCATGCCGAGCAGGGCCACGCACGGGACCCGATTTGCGATCGCACTCGGCGCAGCGCTGGGGTTTGCGCCGTCGGCCCGCGCGGATCCCTGCGTGGTGGTGTCGGCGCGGATCGCGCTTGCCGCCGGCACGTGCGAGGTCACGCCCGGAACGGAACTGCGCGCCACCAACACCCAGCCGGCCGTGTCTTCAACCAACGTGGGTACCCGCGTGGATCTGCGCCCGGGTGCGACCGTGATCACCTCCACCCCGTCGACCCGGCATGCGGTCGACATGATCAACGGCGGCCAGGTGCTGATGGGCTCGCAGACGCTCATCCAGCTCAATGCGAGCGGCTTGGGCGTACTCGGCATCAGCGTGAGCAACAGCCGGTTCACCGAGCCCGTTGGCAGCGGCATCCGCCTGGAAATGCACAACGCCACCACCGGCAACAACGTCTCCGGTTACGGCATCCGCGCCGTGCAGGGCAGCGATGTCACGCTGGGCATTGATCTCGTGTCGACCTTTTCGCGCAGCGCCTACGGCGTCCGCGCCGACAGTGGCAGCCGCGTGGTGCTGATCGACGGGAGCAGCATCGCGCTCAGCGGTCCCGACAGCGCGCCCGGCGGCGCCGCACTGATGGCGGTGGAGGCGGGCAGCGTGATCGACGCGCGCAACGGCACGCGCATCGCCAACAGCGGCCACGACGTCAGCGGGCTGTACCTGTCCAACGGCGGGCTCGTGTTTGCCGATGCGTCCACCCAGCTCACGCTGGGCAATCCGGCCACGGTCAATGCTGGAACCGCAGGCATCGTCGCCGACAACACCCTGGTACCCGCCGGCACAGTGGATGGCGCATCGATCACGTTCACCGGCATTGCCGGCACCGGCATCACCGCCACGCGCGGGGCGGACATCACCGCCAGCCGCCTGGGCATACAAGGCGCCGGCATGGGCGTGGTCGCCGACACGGGCTCACGCGTTGCGATCAGCGATTCTGCGCTGACAATGAGCGACAACCACGGCGGCATCGTCAGGACCATCGAGCCCAGCGGCGCTACGTTCGGCACCACCTTCCTGCGCCAGGGCGCGGGGCTGTTTGCGTTGGGTGGTGAGCTGGAGGCCGACCAGGTAAGCGTGCTGGTGCCCGCCGACGGCGTTTACGGCGTACACGCCTCCCATTCCGTACTCGCACCGGCCACCGTGGGCACCCTGCGCTTTGCCAACGGCACGATCACGACCTCCGGCGTCGGCGCCTACGGCGCGGTGGCAACCGGAAGCCCGTTCGTGGAAGGGACGCCGACGCTGCTGCTGCAGGATGCCGCGGTGACCACCAGCAACGCGATGGCGCATGGCCTTGCGGTCATCTCCGGCGGCAGCCTGACCGCCATTGACAGCGTGATCCTTGCGCAGGGCGCGGAGGCTGCCGGGCTGTATTCCAGCACCGCGAGCAGCACCCGGTCCAATCGTGCCTCGGTGTCCGGCGGGCAACTGGTGAGCGCGCAGGCGGCGGCCATTGAAGTGGCCGGCTCAGGCCTGCAGCTGGACCTGGCCGACGGCGTGGACGTGCGCGGCGGAAGCGGCACGCTGTTCACCGTGGCCGCGGTCGGCACCCGCAGCGGCACGCTCGCCATGACCGCGTCCGGCGCAATGCTCGACGGCGCTGCGCTGACCGAGCCGGGCAGCACGTCGGACATGGAGCTGCAGGCCGCGTCGCGCTGGTCGATGAGCGGTTCCTCGGTGGTGACCCGCTTGACCAATCGTGCAAGTGACATTGTGTTCGGCCTGCCACTTGGCCCTGCTGAAGGCCTGGCGAGTTACAAGACACTTACGGTGGCCGACTACCTGGGCGAGGGCGGGGCAATCACCTTCAACACGTGGCTGGCGGGCGATGTGTCACCGTCGGATCGCCTGGTGATCGTGGGCGGCACTGCCAGCGGCCAGACCGGGGTGCACGTACGTCGCAGCGGCGGCGAGGGCGCGCTGACCGCCGGCGATGGCATCCTGCTGGTCGACACCCAGGGCGGCGCCGTCACCCATGCGGGCGCCTTTGCGCTGGTGCAGCGCGTGGTGGAGGGGCCGTACGAGTACCAGCTGGTTCGGGGCAGCCGGGACGCGTCCCGCCCGGACGCGTGGTTCCTCACCTCGCAGCGCCTGCCCACTGACCCACCGCCGCAACCGCCGCCCGTTCCTCCTGTTCCCCCGACGCCTCCGGTTCCTCCAACGCCGCCCGTTCCTCCGGTGCCGCCGGATCCGTCCCCGCCTCCCGAGCCACCCGTACCTCCCGAGCCACCTGCACCGCCCGACCCGCCTGCGCCGCCCCCTCCGCCGGCACCTCCACCGGTCGTGCCCGAGGCCCCGGTGCGGGACGTCGAGCCCTTGTACCGTCCGGAAGTCGGCACCTACCTGGCCAACCAGCGCCAGGCCGCCGCCATGTTCGTGCACAGCCTGCACGACCGCTTGGGTGAAAACGGCTGGCCCCAGCGCGGCGATGTCGCGGCGGAAATGACGCACGCCTCGGCATGGGTGAGGGTCGTCGGCAGCGACGGACGCAGCCGCAGTCGTGACCGCGCGTTCGACATCGATACCGACGCCACCCTGGTGCAGGCCGGCGGCGACGTCGGACGCTGGCAGGTCGGCTACGGACAGGGCACCTTGCACTTTGGCGGAATGCTGGGCCATGGCAGGGCCAGCAACCACGCCATCGCGGGCGGCAACCCCGCGCGCTCGCGCGGCACGACCGAGGGATGGAGCCTGGGGGCCTACACCACCTGGTATGCCACCGGGCCCGCGGCAGCGGGGCTGTACCTGGATGGCTGGGTCAACCATGGCCGCTATGGCAACACCGTGCAGGGTGACCGGCTTCCCGACGTACGGTACGACGCGCACACGTGGGCGCTCTCGGTGGAAGCGGGGTACGCACTGCGGTTGGGGGAGGGCAGCGACGGCTTCGTGGAACCGCAACTGCAGCTGGTCTTCCTTGACTACCAGGGCGATGAAAGCACCGAAGTCAACGGCACCCGCGTTGACAGCGCCGACGGCACGGGCTGGGTCGCGCGGCTTGGCCTGCGCACGCACCGCACGTGGGTGTCCGGCGAGCACCGCTACCAGCCTTACGTGACGGTGAACTGGTGGCACGACCACGTACCGGACCGGTTGGCGTTCAATGGCGTGCAGCTGGGCGACCTGTATCCGGGTAACCGCTACGAGCTGAAACTCGGCCTCAACGTCGGGTGGGGGCGGGACTGGAGTGCGTGGGCGAACGTGGGTTACCAGCAGGGCGGCCAGCACTACACGGAGTCGATTCTGCGAATTGGCGCACGTTATCGCTGGTGAGCAACGCCTGCTGCAGGGGCAGCTAGGTAGCTTTACTGATGCGCGGGCTCGGTCATTGCGCCCAGACTCCAGCCAGGTGAGCGGCATGGGTGCGAATGCACATGGCCAGAACAGCGTCCAATCGATTGATGGAGCGGCCCCTGAGTCCTTACATGGGGCGGGACCTGACCGAGCGAAGCGAAGCGCCGGTTGGCGCATGGGGACGGCATAGCCGCTACCCGACCGCCCGGGCCGTGCGCTTCGGTTCCGGAACGGAGGAGCCAACCCCGCATGCCACTACGGAGGCAGCGCATCCGCCGGTAGCCAGCGCCACGATGGACGCCACGTACGGTCACGCCGACTACCGTGTCACGGCCTGGCAGCCCCAGGGCAAGCCGGCCTTCGTGTTCCTGATCGCGATCGGCGAGCGCCGCCTGCTGCAGCCCAATGTGCCCGAAGGCAAGGATTTCGACGAGGTCATGCGCAACGCGGCAGCGTTCGTCGAGCGCCTGCTGGATGGGGAAGCGGGCTAGCACGACCGCCGATTGGTGCGGATTTCACCACAATGTCACCCATGTCACCTCGATGACATCGGTTTTGGCGTCAATGTCACGGCGGCGTCATGCACATCCGGAGCGGATGCGGCGTTCTAGGGTCTTCCCACCCAGAGCCCGCCCATGCTTCCGACCTCACGCACCCTGCATCGCAAAGCGCTGACCGCTGCGCTCCTGTCCGTCCTCACCGTGCCGGCCTACGCTGGCGTGAACTGCCAGCTGGTGGATGCCAGCGGCGTCGTGCTGCCACTGGACAGCACCGCAACCGGCGACCACGCACTGGCCTGTGGCACCAACGCCAATGCCACCGGCAGCGGCAGCACCGCGATGGGCAGCTGGGTGGACCTGGACGGTGACGGCCTGGTCGATGCGAACGAAATCACCTGGGGCAAAGGCGTGAACGCCACCGCCGTCGGCGCCGCGGCCCAGGCGCTGGGCGCCAACAGCACCGCCATCGGGGTGCGTGCGGTGACGGCCAGCGATGGCAGCGTGGCGATCGGCAACCAGGCTGGCGCGGTGCATTCGGGCGCGGCCACCACCACCACCTCGACCTACACCCAGGGCAGCCCGCAGCAGCAGACCAGCACCACCGTCGCCACCACCCCGTCCGGGAGCAGCGTCAATTCCGTGGCAATGGGAAGTGCTGCCGTGGCCAACGGCAGCAACAACATCGCGCTGGGCACCGGCAGCCGGGTGCGCGCGATCAACGGCAGCGTGACGGTCAGCCAGGACGCCAACGGTGTGATCACCAAGGTCGAGACCCGCAACGAGACGCCGGCACAGAACTCGATTGCCATGGGCAACAATGCGACCGTCAACGGCAACGGTTCCATCGCGCTGGGCAACGGCGCCACGGTGACCGGCGACAAGGGCAACCAGACCAGCTTTGTCAGTGACTGGGGCGGGAGCTTCGCCCAGCTCACTGCGGTCGAGTCGGCGGTGAACTCCATCGCCATCGGCAACGGCGCCACCTCCAAGGGCAACAACAACGTGGTGATCGGCGCCGGCGCAGCCACCGGGGGCGACACCTTGTACACCCCCTTCAGCCCGAACTGGCTGCCCGACCAGAACTCCACTGTCATCGGTGCCGGTGCCCAGTCGGTGCGCACCAATGGCACCGCCATCGGCTACACCTCCATCGCCTACAGCCCGTATTCCAGCGCGCTGGGCTACATGTCCTACGCCTTGGGCACCGGCTCGGTGGCGGTGGGCGGCTGGCTGGACTGGGGACAGGCCTTCGGCAGCGCGCCGCGCGGTCCGGGCAACATCTCCAATGCCTACGGCAAGGCGTTCGCCACCAGCCTGGGCACTGCCGCGTTCGGCAGCGGCACCTATGCGTTCGGCAACTACGCCACCGCGCTGGGCCCGGCGGCCAGCACCGGCGACCGCGACACCGAGAACCCGGGACCGACCAGCGTGATCCGCAACTACGACAGCACCGATGCGAAGGTGGTGTCCGGCTCGTTCGCCGGCGGCTTCTTCGCCCAGGCCGCCGGGCGTTCCAGCGTTGCAGTGGGCCGCGAAGCGACCGCCGCCGACGCCGACGCCATCGCCATCGGCAGCGAGAGCATGGCCTATGGCGTGGCCAGCATCGCGCTCGGCGACCAGGCTACCGCCACCTGGCATCGCAACATCGCCATTGGCGAGAACGCATACGCCGACGGGTACACCGGCACCGGCAACATCGCTTTCGGCCAGGATGCCAAGACCGCCCCGGGCGCCAGTGGCGAGTCCAGCAACGCCATCGCCTTCGGTACCGGCGCGCTGGCGTCGGACACCTCCGCACTGGCCATGGGCACCGCGGCGCAGGCCGTGGGCCTGGGCAGCACGGCGCTGGGCAGCAACGCGCAGGCACTCGGTGTGTCCAGCGCGGCGGTGGGCGAGGGCAGCCAGGCCAGCGGCGATTCCGCCACGGCGCTGGGCACCTATGCCTACGCCGCGGGCGAATCGGCGGTGGCGGCCGGCACCAATGCGTTTGCCACCGGCAACTACGCCTTGGCCACCGGCTACAACAGCTACGCCGGCGGCGACGATGCCGTGGCGATCGGCAGCTACGCGGTAGTGGAAACCGCCGGCAGCGTGGCGATCGGCAGCGGCGCCAGCGTGTACGGCCTCAACAGCGTGGCCATCGGCATGAATGCGTCCGCCGAGCAGGACAACGTGGTGTCGGTCGGCAGCGCCGGCGCCGAGCGCCGCGTCGTCAACGTCGACAACGGCGTGGACGCGACTGATGCGGTGAACAAGCGTCAGCTCGATGCCGTGGTGGCCGACGTGGGCGGCACCCTCGGCGCACAGCGCGATACAGTGGCCACCGCACTCGGCGGCGGCGCGGCGGTAAACGCCAGCGGCATCAGCGCGCCGGGCTTCGGTTTCCAGGGCGGGACGTACACCAACGTCGGCGCCACCTTCAATGCCATCGACGCCGCATTCAACGGGTTGCAGGGCCGCGTGGCCGTGCTGGAAACCGCAGCGGCCGCGCCGCCGCCGGCACCGGTGGCATCGGAGATGCCGATGGGCACGGGCGACGGTCTTGCCCTGGGCTCCGGCTCCAGCACCGCGGACGCCAATGACACTGCCGTAGGCAGCGGGGCCCGCGTGGGCGCCGCCAACAGCGTGGCGGTGGGCAGCAATGCCGTGGTCGATGCCAGCGCCGACAACGCCGTCGCCGTGGGTGCTGACAGCCATGCCAGCGCCAGCGGCGCGGTGGCACTGGGGCAAGGCGCGGTGGCCGACGAGGCCAACACCGTGTCGGTCGGCAATGCCAGCCAGCAGCGCCGCATCACCCAGGTGGCGGCCGGCACCGCAGGCACCGACGCGGCCAACGTCGCCCAGGTGCAGGACGCCGACGCGGCCACGCTGGCGTCGGCCAACAGCTACACCGACACCACGGCCACCCAGACCCTGACCCGCGCCAACGCCTATGCCGACTCGCGCCTGCAGGGCCTCAACGACAGCTTCGACCTGCTCCGCAATGACGTCAACGCACGGCTGAACGCACAGGACAAGCGACTGGACCGCCAGGGCGCGATGGGCAGCGCGATGATGAACATGGCCATCAACGCTGCCAACTCGCGCAGCCCGCGCGGTCGCGTGGCCGCGGGCGTGGGCTGGCAGAACGGCGAAAGCGCGCTGTCGGTGGGCTACTCCAAGGCCCTGAGCGAACGCGTTTCGATGAGCATCGGCGGCGCCTTCAGCAGTGACGACCGCTCGGCCGGCCTCGGCTTCGGCGTCGACCTGTAATTCCTCCTTCCAGACTCCGCCTACAAGGAATCCATCCATGCATTTCCGTCGTTCCGTTCTGAGCCTGCTGGTTACCGCTGCCTGCGCGCCCGCCTTCGCCGGCAGCGTCGACCTGGCCTCCATCGAAGACGCCACGCTGTCCCCTCGTTTCATCGTGACCTACAAGCCGGGCACCGCCGAACGCACCCAGCCTGCGGCTCGCCAGCGCTCGCTGGACGCTGCCGCCGGCCGTGCCCGCCCGCAACTGGGCGCACGCCTCGCCACCGCGCAGGGCGCGACCGCGCTGCAGGTGAAAAGCCTGCGCGCAACCTTCAGCGGCCAGCACGTGGTGCGTGCCTCGCAGCGGCTGGACCGCAGCCAGGCTGAAACCCTGATGCGCGCCATCGCCGCCGATCCCAACGTGGCGTCGGTGCGGGTAGACCGCCTGATGCATGCCGCCGCCGTTCCCAACGACCCGGTGCTGAGCAGCCACCAGATGTGGCACTACGGCACCGGCGCGGGTGGCGCACGGGTCACCACCGCGTGGGAGTCCGGCGCGACCGGCGCGGGTGTGGTGGTGGCAGTGATCGACACCGGCGCCACCCACCACGCCGATCTGGAAGCGAACCTGCTGCCGGGCTACGACTTCATTTCCGATGCGTTCGTCTCGCACCGCGCCGACGACAGCCGCGTGCCCGGCGGCTGGGATATCGGCGATTACAGCGCGATCAACGAGTGCGGTGACGGCTCGCCGGCCAGCAACAGCAGCTGGCACGGCACCCACGTGGCGGGCACGATCGCCGAGGTCACCAACAACAGCGTGGGCGGTGCGGGCATTGCCTACAACGCCAAGGTCCTGCCGGTACGCGTGCTGGGTCGCTGCGGCGGCTATACCTCCGACATCAACGACGCCATCGTCTGGGCCGCCGGTGGCCACATCGACGGCGTGCCGGACAACACCACGCCGGCCGAAGTGATCAACATGAGCCTGGGCGGCGCGCACGCCTGCGACGCCGATACCCAGGCCGCAATCAACGCTGCAGTGAACCTTGGCACCGTCGTGGTGGTGGCCGCGGGCAACGACAATGCCCCGGTCACCGACCACTCGCCGGCCAGCTGCGCCAACGTGATCACCGTCGGTGCCACCGGCTATTCCGGCCAACGCGCCAGCTATTCCAACTATGGTGCCGGCATCGACCTGGCCGCACCCGGTGGCGCGGGCACCGAAGGCAGCCCGAACGGCTATATCTGGTCCACCCTCAACAACGGCACCACGGTACCGGGCAGCGACATCTACGCTGGCTACACCGGCACCTCGATGGCGACGCCGCATGTGGTGGGCGTGGTGGCGTTGATGCAGAGCGTGGCCACGCAGCCGTTGACGCCCTCGCAGGTGGGAGGGCTGCTGAAGGCCACTTCGCGCGCGTTCCCGGTCAAGCAGACCCAGCCCAACGGCGCCGGCCTGCTCGACGCCGCCGCCGCGGTTGCGCGGGCGCGCAGTTTCGGCCAGCCGATCGACGGCATCCCCACCAGCCCCGGCACCGCCATGCTGCTGCCGGCCATGGACGCCGGCCAGCGCGATCTGTACGTGATCGACGTGGCCCCCGGGAAAGCGCGGCTGGAGATCACCACCTACGGCGGTCGCGGCGAACTGCAGCTGCTGGCCGGATACGAAATGGATCCGCTGCCGAACCAGAATGCCGGTGCGTCGGCACGCCCGGGGGTCAACCAGGCCATCACCGTGCTCAACCCGGCGCAGGGTCGTTATTACCTGGCGGTGAGCGCCACTCAGGCCACCAGCGGCGCGCGCCTGCTGGTCAAGGTGAACTGAGTGAAGCGGCGTGCGCTTCCCGCGCTGCTGGTGGGCGCGCTGCTGGGATGCAGTGGAAGCGCGCAGCCACCCGCCGCGGCGGGCGTGGCACCGGCAACGAGGGCGTTGCCGGTGATTGCGCTGGACCACGACGATGACGGCCGGGTGGTAAACGTGTCACCCGGTCAGCGCGTGGAGGTACGCCTTCCAGCGCATTCAGCCAGCGGCTACCGCTGCTGGTTGCGGACGACGCCGGCCGCCGTACTCGACCTGGAACGGGAGCCGGCCCGCGTGGCCGGTCCCCACACCTGGCGCTTTCGCGGGCTTGCAGCGGGGCAGGGCGAGCTGCTGTTTGAATGCGGCCAGGAACTGGCCACCCGTCAGCGCCGGATCTACGCATTCCATGTGCGGATCGACTAAGCATCAGCGGCGTTTGCTGTCGTAGGATGGGGATCCCCCAACGTAGACGAGGCAGGCCAGGTTGATGCGCCTTATCCGGTACCGATTTGGCGAGTTCGTGCTGGACCCTGCCGTACGCGAGCTGAGCCGCGCCGGGCATCGGCTGCCGTTGCCGCTCAAATCGCTGGAGTGCCTGGTCTATCTGGTGGCCAACCGCCAACGCGCGGTGGGCCGTGACGAACTGGTGTCGGCGGTGTGGGGGAGGGCGGACGTCAGCGATACCGTGATCACCCAGACCATGCGCCGCGCGCGCAAGGCACTGGACGATGCCGGCGACCGCCAGACGATGATCCGCACCGTGCCCGGATTCGGCTACCGCTGGGTAGCCGAGGTGGAAGAACTGGATCCTGCCGCAGCGGCAGCGGCAGCGGCAGCGACGCCGACACCTGCGCCGGCGGATGTGCCCGACGTCGACAACACCGCTGCGCACACTGTTGTGCCGGTGGCACTTGAGCCTGCAGCGAGCACCGTTTCCGGGCGCGTTCGCGCCCCGCGCTGGCTGATCGTGCTGGCCGTGGCGGCAGTCGTTCTATTGCTGGGCGTGGTCGCCGCGCGGATCATGCGCCCGGCCCCGGTGCCTGCGGCTGCAACGGCTGCCGCGCAGATGCGCGCAACCGTGCTGCCGGTGCGGGTGGACGAGGACGAAGCGGATGCAAGCTGGGTCCGCCTCGGCGCGATGGAATATGCCGCCGACCGCCTGCGCGGTGCGGCACTGCAGGTCACCCCGACCGAGCAGACCCTGCACCTGGGCGCAGGGCTGGAAGAGGGTGCGGCACTGGACACCGACACCTTGAAACAACTGCTCACGCGCAGCGACGCACGCTGGTTGATCGTGCCGAGCGCGCAGCGCAGTGGCGCGCAGTGGCGGGTGCAGCTGCGCGTGCTCGACAGCGCCAGCGACGTATCGGTCGACGCGGTGGGCGATACGCCCCTGCAGGCCATGGCCGTCGCCACCGATGCCTGGCTGCATCGCATCCAGCGTGCGTCTCCCGACCGTGCCGCGCCCACCGCACTGCAGGAGCGCCTGCGTCGCATCGACGCCGAGCTCGACGCCGGCCAGCTGGACGCGGCGCGCGCGCAGATCCAGGCTACGCCGGCGGCGCTACGCGACAGCGCCGCGCTGCAGGTGCGCGAAGGCCAGCTGGAATATCGGGCAGGGCGCATGACCGATGCCGCGCGCCTGTTCGAGCGTGCCCTCGCACAGCAGCCAGCCGCCGCCGCGGGCGTGCGCGCCAAGGGGCTGATGGGGCTCGGCGCAGTCGCGCTCCGCACAGGAGAACCTGACCAGGCCGAGGCCCATTACAGCCAGGCACTGGCCGTACTTGTCGACGACGCCAGCAACCACGATACCAGTCTGTTGGGCAACGCGTACAACGGTCGCGGCGTGGCCCAGGTGCAGCAGGGCAACCTGGAAGCCGCCGTGGCCGACCTCGGCCAGGCACGGGTCGCGATGCGGCGCACCGGTGACGTGGTTTCCGCGGCGATGGTCGGCGCCAACCTGGGGCGCATGGAGGGTATGCGCAACCATTGGCCGCAGGCGCTGCAGGAGTTCGACAGCGCCATCGACGTGTTCGAGCGTTTCCAGGTCAACGACTACCTCGCCGCCACCCTGGCGGCAAAAGCGATGGCGCAGCTGGAGCTGGTGCAGCCCGCACAGGCGCGGGCGAGCCTCGCGCGAACCGATGCGCTGCGCGGCGCGCTGGAAGACCCGCAGCTGGTTGCGGTCATCCAGAACGCGCGCGCCACGGTTGCGCTTGCCAATGGCGACCTGGGCGAGACCAAGGCCGCCATCGATGCGCTGGCCGCCACCCGTTCACAGGACCTGTCGGCGGCGCGCCTGCGCATGGCCCTGGCCGTGGCCCGTGGCGACGCGGCCGGGGCAGGGCAGTGGGCAGGCAATGCAGGCGCTCGCCCGGACGGCCAGGATGCCGGCGTTGCGGCCATTGCCGTACAGGCGGCGGGGACCTCGACAGACGCCGCACGCTGGTTGCGGCCGGATGGTACGGGCGGTACCGCCACCCGACCGGATCCGGCCGATGCCTTTGCACGTGCGATCGTCCAACATCGTTTCGGCGACCGTGCGGCGGCCCTGCGTGACGCGCAGACCGCGCTCGCCATCGCCAATCGCGATGGCAGTCCCAATGACCGGGTAAGAGCCAACCTGCTGCGGGCCCGCATCCTGATGGACGCGCGCCAGCTCGACCAGGCCACGGCCGTGCTGGGGGAACTGGATGCGTATGCCGCCGTCGACTATCGCGTCGCCTGGCTGGCCGCTGCGTTGTATGGAAAGCGCGGCGACGCCGGTTCCGCACGGCAGGCACGCCAGGAAGCAGCGGCGCTCCCGGGCGAGCGTTCCCCTGGCGTTCCACCGCTCTTATAGCGTTCAACGCAGGCAGAGGGTCACTCGGGAAACAGCAGCGTGACCGTAAAGCGCACGCCCCAGTCGGGCCCGCCGCTTGGCGTGTCCACGTATACGCGCGCGCCGCCCTGGTAGCTTAGCATCTGCGAACCGAGCTTGGTCACCTTGCTGTAGAAGACGTTCAGCGGCAGCGTCCATTGCTTCGCTTCCCAGTCGTAGGTTGACTCAAGGTTGACGCCGACGGTGCGTCCTTGCCCGATGCCACGTGACACGAACGGCTGCAGGAACGTGGAGCTGATATCCACCCGGCGGCGGCCACCGCCAACATCGACGATATGGTTGGCCAGCGCGCCGTAGCTCCAAGCGCCTTCCTGTTTGAGCAGGACGATGGTAGGGCCCAGCCCCCAGGTATCGGCGCCCAGGTCATCGGTTCCGGTAGGCAGCAGCATCGCAGGGCCAACGCCCCATACCAGGCCACCCTCGTCGGGTTTCTTCGGGGAAAAGAAAAAGCTCTGGGTGATGTCGCCGATCCCGGCCTGGTCGGTCCCGGGAATGACGTCCTTCTGGTACACCACCGGCAGGATGGTCCGCGAAATCACATTCCAGTGCTCGGAGAGGGAGAAGGGCGCCACCGGCTGAATGTTCAACAGGTTGCGGTGGCCGTCATCGCCCCAGGTCTGGTCGTAGTTGTACTGGAACGGCACGCTGATGAGCGCGGCTACCGGATTGGACAGTTTCTTGGCGATGGCGTCGGCATCCTGCTGCTGCGCGGACGCATTGGCCGAGAGCATGCAGAGCGCCATGGACAGCGGTGTCGCCAAGGACCAGATCGGACAGGCATGCTTCGCGCTCGGTACCGTCATGAGGATGCTCCTGCAGGCTGCGGCGTCTTGGGCAGGACGAGTATCGGGCGGACCGGCAGGGATTGTCGTGCGTACTTTTACCGGTGGCCGCGTTTGTACGGCGCTGACGATGGCACGGCCGGGGTGGCATTATCGTGACGCATCACGCCGACCGGCAGGCCAGTGGGTACACTTCAGGGATCGTCCAGCCACAGGTGGATTCATGTCAGCAGACGCACCCGGCCTGGCCGCTCGAGATCTGCTGGTGAAGGATGCCCGGGCGATTCTGGATGCGCTCCCTGCGGCGAATGACCAAAACGAAGCGATCCATGTCGCCCGCAAGGCGATTCGTCGGATGCGGGCCGTGTTGGGGTTGCTCACGGACGACACCTTTGATCTGGAGCGCGAAGACCGTGCGCTGAGGCAGCTCGGCAAAGGCCTGTCTGGCATGCGGGACGCGCACGTGGTGGTCGAGACCGCCAATCGACTCCAAGCGGCGCACCCGGAACTGGGATGGGCGCCGATCATCGAAGCACTGGAACTGCGGCGTACGCGAATTCTGCAGCGTTCGCTGGGCGTGGACCCTGGATTTTTACGCAGGCGGCGTGTTGTGGAACAGGTTCTGCAGCGGCTTGAGGACCAGCCATGGCATTCGTTGCGGCGGCGTTCGATCCGGACGGCGCTTGAGGCAAGTGAACGTCGAGCGGCAAAGGCTGGTAAACGGGCCGCTCGCGAGGATGATCCAGAAGCCGTGCACCGGTGGCGCCGACGGGTGCGGCGGCTTCGTATGCAGCTGGATGCAGCGCAGGTTCTGGATGCGCTGCAGGGACATGGCGACGCACATGGAGCGGTTGTTCGGAAAGGCAAAGAGCTGCACCGGATCAGTGACCGCCTGGGTTGGAGCCAGGATGTGAGGCTGCTGCGGAACCTGGTTCGGAACATGCCGTGGAGTGAGGGCAAGGGTCGGGTGATGGGTCTGGTTGAGGAGCAGTTGGCTCAGGCTGGAGGGTGAGGTGTGGCGGGCCCTGCCAGGCTACTTCGGGTCTTACATAATATACATTATGCGAAATGGCGTATCTGGCTCATTGTGCGCCGTCGCGTCGCCGAATTCGTTGGCTCCGGCTGGCAATGGCTGGGCCTATGGCTTGGCTCTTGCTTCCCTACTCGTTCCCCCAGCAAGGACGAGATTGCAGCATGAGCGAGATGGACCCGCACGACCGCATCAACTTGACCGGCCCTTGGGCCGGTTTCGGCTTTCAGGGTGGGCACATGTTTACGCCCGAAGGTCACCAACTGGAACCCTGCGACATGGTTTGGTGGTCGCTGACGTGCAATATCGCCCGGGAATGGCGGCTGATGATGCAGCAGGCTCGTTCAGAAGCGGCGATCGACAGTTGCAGCAATGCTCACAATCTCGACGCCAGCAGGCGTCATCGTTCTACAAATGTGATCGTTCTCCGTGAGGCGATCCAAGCACGTCGCCAACGGCGGTTGGGCATGGGGGATCCCGGTCCCGAGGCCGAGCCGTCCAATGTGGTCCATATGCGGCGTGGGCCGAGACCTGGCCGACGCGGGTGAGGCGTTGATCGTAGGGGCCCTGCCCCTACACCCCGGTAGAATGCGACCCGGACCAAACTAGGGGAACGGAGTTGAACGATCAAAGGACCGCCAGCGCCATCTACAGCATTTGGTGGCAGGTTGGGTTGGGTGTCTTTCTCGCGCTGTCCGCGCATAGCCTGATCGAGGCTGCTTGGGCGCGCTACCAACTGATACAGCTTGAGCGGCAGATGACCACTGAGGTTCGAAAAATATCCACCCCATACGTAGATCCCAGCCGAGGGAATCGCTCCGAAACTACGCGGCCAATAGGGCCAAATGAGCGCTGTATCGAGGGCCGCAGATTTCTGAGAGTAGAGAACGGTTGGAAGCAGGTGAACTCACCCTGTTGACGGTAGAGGCCTGACCCCCTGCACCCAACTACGACCCACCGTAGCGATTCTGGGATGACTCGGGAAACGTTGCCAATGGGCGCGGAGCAACGCCGATGACGCTACCCGGGACGGACCGATCACCGGTACCGTCAGCGGCGACTCCGACAGCAGGCTGCACGCCGGTCTCACGGGTCTGCCGAGGCTCTCGATAGGGGTTGTACTCGGGACCGTTCAGCGCCATCAGAACGCACATGTCCAGGCGGATACGAGCCTTGGTTCCCTGTTCGGTCAAACAGGTGCACGTGGTATCGGCGCCCTGCCCCGAAGCCATGCAGTACAGCTCCGGCTGGGAGGCAACAGATCTGCCATCGTAGATGGGAGCTGACCACGGCTGAGTTGGAATTCTGGGAGTGTGCTGAGCGACGTATTCCTCTTTCGTGAGCGGCTGCGCCGCCGGCGCGCCCGCGCCCAAGGGCGCTAGGGCTGAGGTCGCCGCCGTCGCGGCTGCATCAGTGGCCTGCTTTTCAGGCCCCTTGGCGGTAGCAGGCTTGGCAATGAAGTACCAAATGCCCCAGCACAGGGCGATGATTGCAACGGTGACGCTGAGGCCCTGCCAGACTCGGGCCGGAACCTTGAATTTGTAGCTCGCGGTGTGCAGCGTAGCGCTGCGGTAGCGCGGGTATAGAGCCTTCGGGTAGGCCCAGATTTCCTCTTCCGCCTTCTCGCGCACGCGCTCATCGTATGGGTCCGCCTGAACTCGCGTCCACGTCAATACACCGGCGCGCTGCATGCCGAAAGACCGGTTCATGTGGACGTGTGAGCCGATCAGGGTTCGAACCTGGTGATGAATCTTGTTCGGCCACTGAGTAACGAAAATAAGGTCAAACCCGCGATGCCGATGGGTAGACATGGCCCGGATTCGTGGATCGTCAGACTCGCCCGGCTTTCCCGTCGACGGGAACAACCGACCATAGCGCTCAAGGCCCTGCGTATTGCCATCTGAGTGGGCTTCGTCGTAGAGCACGAACGATCCGTCCGGAAGCAGCGTCCAGTCGTTGTGATCTGGCAACTTTTCCAGCCATGGGAACGCGTTGGGGTTCTCATCGCAGGTTGCCCCTGCGACGTTGGTATAGAACCGACGCGGCTGGGCCTTGCCCTCCTTCACCTGCTGCATGTTCTGGTTGTAGAACTCCAGCAACATCGCCAACGCGCGCAGGGTCTTGCCGTTACCCGGTTGCCCGGAAATGAGGTACATCATTTGGTAGCCGCCTTGGTTACTGCGACCTTGCCCGCGTCGATCATCACTTTCGTAACGAACGCTGAGCCGATCATTGTTAGGGCCTCCCCGATGCCGGACATGAGGAGAATGTTTGACATGTCAGCTGCGATTCCACCCCACAGCTGAGGAATTTTGTTCAACGCAATGCGCACCAACGGCAGCAGAGCAGCGCCGGTGGCAAGGCCCAACCCTGCGCCGGTTAGCACGCGCGCAAGCGAATTGCCCAGAAGGCTGACAAGGAATCCAGCAAGCCACGGCATTATTTCCGCACTCCCGCAATGATGTAGGCGGATGCAAGTGCTGCACACGCCAAGATCAGGCCGCGAATGTGGACCGCGAAGTCACACAGCGGCTGAAATGAAAATTCGAAGGTGGAGGACATGCCGCCCAGGCTAAGCGATACCGACTTTGGTGCCGGGCATGACCCGCCGCCTAGACCGCTAGACCACTGACCGTCCGGGCTAGATGGCATCTGGCCGTCCGCCCATGGCATCGGGATATCTCCCGGGTATTCCGGAGACGGCACATTGGGTTGTTCGCCGCCCGGATCACCGTCGCCATCGCCGTCGCCGTCGCCGTCCCCATCCCCGTCACCGCCGTCGCCATCCCCTCCCCCATCACCACCGCCGCCGTCTCCGTCGCCGTCACCGCTGCCGCCACCGTCCCCATCACCGCCTCCGCCGCCATCCCCATCGCCTCCGCCTGTATCACCACCACCACCGTCCCCGCCACCACCATCTCCGTCACCGCCACCGTCGCCCGGATCAGCCGGCTCGGGCTCGGGAATATCCTTCTTGTTGCAAGTACCTCCAGTGGGATCGAACGAAATACCGTTAGGTGCGCTCGCGTCGAGAGAGCTGGTATATACGCAGCCGTCATGACACACACCGACGCTGCCAGCAGTGGGGCCACCCTTCCACCCCATTTCCGTAGGCCTTGCGCTGCAAAGCTTGCTGAAATACGTACTGCCCGCATTAGAGTCACTACCACCGGGGGTGCAGCTCACGTTGGCTTGAAACCTGCCCGGTTCCGGCTTCGTGATGCTTGGGCCATTGTAGGTTGCGCTGTTTCCGCCGATCAGTTTGCATATGCGCGGCCCCTCAGCATCAGCCAACGCGATTGCCGCGACGTAGGCTTGTCCTTCGTCGCACTGACCTGACGCAGTACACGCAGACGCCTGCGCAGCCACCGGCTCTGACAACAGGGCTGAGATGATGAGCGCTGCGAAGATTGTGAGAAGTCGGAAGCACATTCGCTAGTCACCGAAAACGATGTTTAGGGCGAGCACGCCAACCCAAAGTACGAACACTGCGAGCATGTCGTTCTCCAAAAGAAAAGGGGTCGGATTACCCGACCCCAGTTGCGGTGGCTATCAGCCGAAGATCGCGGCCTTGAGCCACTTCCAGCCCACGGCAACAGCTGCTGGCGCAAGCTTGGAAGCGCCGATCAGGGCCACGCCTGCGCTGATGCCGCCGATGATGCCAACAGCTGCGGTAACGTCAAAATCCATGTTGCTACTCCTTGAGGAAATGTCACGAACGAATGGTCCTGCCGAGGTGCTTGTAGCCCCACGAAACCGCGAACAAGACGGCGACTGCGGCTAGAAGCATCCCGACCTGGGCAGGTGTCAGGTCGGGAATGTCGTTGCGCGGCACGAATCCAGCTTGGATGCAGGTGCCGGTCTGCTGGTCGAACTGCAAGCATTCGTAGACGTACCGCGTCATGTCAGCTGACCTTGACGGGTGCGGACTTTGCGCCGACCGGAACAAGGTCGACGTAACGCTTCAGCGTCAGGTCCCCGTACTGGCCAAGCGCGAACGATTTGGGGTCGATGTCGTACTCACCCGGCGTGTAGGCCGGGCGCTGGCCGAGGCCAACACGGAACGGCAATTCGAAGCCGTTACCCAAGTCGAGGCCGACCATCTGCGAACGCATAATGGTTCCGGCCTTCTGGTTGCGCTCTTCATCGACAACAGCGGATTTCACACGGCAAATTGGCATAGTCCTTCCCTCACATGTTTGTGGAGTGCGTCACCCTTGGCGATACCGCGAAACCTTCCGGGGTGACCTTCTCGGAGGATGCGGGCTTCGGCTACGTCGGACCACGAAGGTCCGAACGCGCCACGAAGTACATTGAGGAAGGGGCCAACCTGTCGGTGCGCCCACTCGATACCGGCTTCAACCGATACGTCCACTTGCTTGCGGATGGTGCGCAGCCTGCTGCACACACCCTTGATCAAATCGCGAAGAACGCTGTAAGCGCCCCGGAGGTAGGCGCCGGGGTCGAGAAGCACCTCAAGCGGTACCTCGACGTGCTTGCCGTAGAGGCGCACTTCTGCGCGAACCCACGCAGACGACGACAAGCCGAGCTGCTTGCCCTTCTCATAGACGCAAAGCTCTTTGTGGCCTTTGCCGCCGACGTACAGCGTATTGCCGGTCCCGTGGCCTTCATCGGACATGAAACGGTGGCGTGGCGGACAGCCGCCCTCTGCAAAACCGCCCTCCGCAGCTACTTGACGCAACGCGTGCACGTCCAGGCGCTTGCCTTCGAAGTCGTCATGCGCGCAGTCCACACGGCTGATCTTGGCCTTGAGCTGGGAAGCAGCGTTGAAGGTGACGCGCCAGTCTTTGACCCATTTGCAGCCAGCGCCGGTGATGCTGACGCACACCGTTTCCCGGTTGCCGCCCATGCCGATGCGGCCGACAAGCTCGCCCTCGCGGTCCTTAAGGACGGCGGACAGGGGGTAGAAATTCCAGTTCTTCTCGCGGATGGCACCGGCGACGACTTCACCACGAAAGCCGAACAGCTTGAAAAGCAGGACGTCCACGTTGGAACAACGAAAATCTTCCAGAGAGGAAGCGGGCATCACAAGGGTCAGGTAGTCGATGATCGCGGTCTGCTGACCCTTTTGGCCCGTGTTACTCCCCGGGCCAACCTGCCCTGCTCCCCGCCCCTTTTCACCGGTCGATACCGGGGAAAAGGTCTCCTTGGACGGCTGGCAGCCGAGCATCAGGCGTGCAGAAGAGGCGCTCATCGGTCATCGTTCCGGTTAACGTAGAACCACACCCACGCAACGGTGATGATCAGGCCACCGGCCAGCACTTGAAGGAACTCCTCCAGCGTCGGGATCATTCGAACGGCCCCCGACGGCTATTTTTGAACCAGCAGTAGATGCCGACGATTGCCAGCGGAACGAGGAAGATCACTTGCGGACCTCCGCCGATACCTGGGCGACGAATGCCGCGTCACGGATCAGACGGGACTTGTCTTGCTCGCGGCGGTCTAGTACCCACGCCCCGAGTCGCGCCAGACCGATCAACACGCAAGCCGCCGATACCACGGCTACGGTGAACATCAGACCTTCCATGCCCTGCCCCTTGCCCCCAGCCCCTAGATCCCCGCCAGCGCCCTAGGGGGAGCGGCTGGCGGGTGCGATACAAGGCTCTTGTATCGCGGACGTGATTCAATACCCTTGGATTCCCTAAATCAAGGCCCTTGAATCAAATGGACGTAAATTTTTTGCTCGACAAGGCGAAAGACGTCTGCAATGTGAGCTTTGACAAGGACTTAGCGCCGCGCCTCGGAGTGAGACCGTCGGCGATCAGCAACTACCGCAAGGGCGTTTCGCACCCAGACGCGGTTGTTTGCGCAACTTTGGCCGGCCTCACTGGCATACCACTGGCTCGCGTCCTGGGGATCATTGGCGAGGCACGCGCCATCAGTCGAGAGGAAAAGGCAGTGTGGCGAAAGCTGGCCGCCACCGCGATGGCCCTAGCGATAGGGGTGGGATTCGCCCTGCCACGCGACGCACAGGCGCACCCAGCGGGGTTTGAATGCGCACCTGATATACATTATGCGAAATGACGTTGTTATCCCTGTGCTTTCCGAGGCGCTCCTTTCATGCGACGGTGCCGGCGGATCGGTCCTTTGCAGCGGATCTGTCGTGACGACCTCCATCGTAACCAGCCTTGCCAAGGTCTTCAGAATTGCCGGAAATTGGCGAACCGACCTTTGGATTGCCGCCCCGGCGCCGACGGCGCCGAGGTGGCCTAGTCCGAGTAACTCGCACTAGTTGTTGCAGTGTTGCTGATCCACCTGGCAAGCACTCAAATGCTCACCTGAATGTCTATCGAATCAACGCAAGTGGATGGTTTCGTATGGTTGTCGGCGGTATACCAAGGGCCTGGGCGTGCCTCAACCTTTGTGAATTTACTTAGCTGCATGCACTTCCAGTTCTGGCTCGACGACGGGTCGGCAATGCCACCATCACTTGTCTCACCTGCGAACTGGAAGAACAATGTCTGCTCCTTCCCATTCTTTGTCCCAATCACATGTGGGCACAACTCGCGGTAGAACCCATCGTAAATGCCGACGATTTGGTGGCGATCAATGATTGCCTGTCTGACGATTGCGTACGTACTCACTCAGAATCTCTCCTTGATACTTGAATGGCCGATCTAGCGTCAATCTGACAACCGGGAATGACATCATGCGGTAGTCGAGTGGAACTTTAGGCGAGTCAGGGCGTCACCGCAAACGTTGAGCCGCGTCCCAGCGCAGGAAATAGTTACTCCATCCAGGCCAAGATGATCCCCTCCCCCCCCCCTGCTCCGTCGGCGGCCCGATAGACCTCTAGGATGGCCGTGTAGTCGCCCAGTGGTGGGGGGCTTGAAGATCGACCGAGGAGGGATATGCCTATCGCAAGCTGGGTGGTCAGCGAAGGGCAGCCGCCCCAATCGCAGCCCATGAGACTGATATCCAGACAATGGCTGCATGCGCGCAGCCATCAATGGGCGATAATGATGATTGGATACCTTGGGGGTGAACTAATGGACGGTTTGTCGATAGACCTTGAAAATTGCTATGGCATCAAGAAGCTTCAGGCAAAGTTTGACTTCAGCAAGAAGCGAGCTGTCGCAATCTACGCGCCGAACGGCGCTATGAAGTCTTCGCTTGCCGAGACCTTCCGTGATGTCGCGACAGACCGAAAGACAGTTGACCGAATTTTCCCGGATCGGATTTCGAAGAGAGAGATCAAAGACGATTCTGGATCTGATCTGTCACCGGCGAGTGTTGTCGTTGTCAAAAGCTATGAAGAGGTGGTCAATAGTGAGCGCACATCTCTCTTGCTGGTCA
Source organism: uncultured Stenotrophomonas sp. (assembly GCF_963519925.1). Taxonomy (NCBI): domain Bacteria; kingdom Pseudomonadati; phylum Pseudomonadota; class Gammaproteobacteria; order Lysobacterales; family Lysobacteraceae; genus Stenotrophomonas; species uncultured Stenotrophomonas sp. The sequence continues at coordinate 36,466 of NZ_CAUQPH010000029.1, forward strand.
ATAGCGACCTGAGGCAGGAGTATGAAAAACTGCTGCATGAGGTTCAGCAGGCGACCGACTCGCTTATCAAGACCCTCCGGTCACTGTCTGGCTCAAAGACAATTGACCGAGAGGTCTCTGCGGCGTTCACAAGGTCAGATAACCAGTTTTTGAAAGCCCTCGCTCGCGTTAAGGACGAGGTGGCTAAGCAAGAAGGTGCGCCTCTAGCTGAAGTTGACTACTGCCGGATTTTTGATCCTAAAACGCTAGCACTTCTTGCGACCAAGGACTTCAAGCAGGCGATAGAGGCATACGTTAAGAGCTACAACAGTCTCATTGACAAGTCGAAGTACTTCAAGCGCGGGGTGTTCAACTACTTTAACGCTTCGACGATCGCGAAGAACCTCGCCGACAATGGTTTCTTTAATGCGAAGCATACAATTCGACTAAATGGCTCAGAAGATGGCGATATCGGTAACGTAAAGCAGCTTGAGAACATCATTCAAGCCGAGCGAGACGCTATCTCTAGCGATCCTGACCTGACGAAGAAGTACGCGGAAATCGAGAAGAGTTTCAACAAAAACCAGGACCTAAGGGATCTTCAAGAGTACCTTCTCGAGCACGAGGACGTTCTTCCTTACCTCGCAAACATTGAGGAGTTTCGGGAGGAAGTGATCAAGTCCTACCTGAAGAAGTCCTACGACCAAGTTGACTCGCTGCTACAGCTGGTTGAGAAAACGGATGAGCGCAAGCAGCAGATCGAAGAAGCAGCATCGCGCGAACGTACGCAGTGGCAAGATGTAATCGCCACGTTCAATGACCGCTTTTCAGTGCCGTTCCGCCTAGAAGTGAAGAACCTCGTCTCCGCCATTCTTGGTACTGAAGCTCCGACGCTTGGATTCACTTTTGTCGATGGAGATGAGGAGGCGGTAGTCGAACAGAAGCAGTTGTTGGCAGCGCTGAGTACAGGCGAAGCCAAAGCCTTCTACATCTTGAATGTGATGTTCGATATGAACGTCCGCATTAGCTCCGGAGAGGATGCGCTCTTCATCATCGATGACATCGCAGACTCTTTCGACTACAAGAATAAGTACGCCATCATTGAATACTTGCGAGATGCCGCTGAGCACAGCCACTTCACGCAAGTGGTCTTGACTCACAATTTCGATTTCTTTAGAACGGCTTGCTCTCGCTACGTGGGGCGCACAAATTGCTTCATGGCTGTCAAGACAAAGGACGGAATTTCTCTTGAGGAACCATACGGTGTTCGGACCAATGTCTTTGATCATTGGAAGAACCAGTTTTACTTGAATCCTATCATTAAAGTGGCGACAGTTCCTTTCGTGCGTAACGTTGCAGAGTACACGAAGGGGCAAGACTCAGACGCTTACAAGGTGCTTACCAAGATGCTTCACGTGAAGCCAGGGACGGCCAGCCTGACGGTCGCTCATCTAGATGAGCAGTTCAACTCGGTCCTGGGAAAGACGGGGGCTGATGAGCATTCCTCCAAGAGCTACCTGGATTTCGTGTTCGAAGTTGCCGATACCTGCTTGAATGCATCGGAGAGTGTGAACTTTGAGAACAAGATCGTCTTGTCCATCGCCATCCGGCTTGCTGCTGAGACGGGTTCTACCCCGAAATCACGGACGGTTGTAAAAGGGCTGAGAACTTCTGGTCTT
>NZ_CAUQPH010000030.1:0-38068 GCF_963519925.1 uncultured Stenotrophomonas sp.
GCCGTCGACGGCTCGGCCGGTTTGCCGCCGCACGCGACCAGCGCCGTCGCCAGGGCCGCTACCAGCACGCCGCGGCGCGCACACAGGGAATTCAACATGCAGTGCTCCAGTCAGGCATCAACGCGTGGACGGCGTGATGCGGGTGATGCGGTCGCCCTTGGGGTCTTCGGCACCGCGCGACTTGTTGACCGCGAACACGTTGCCCTTGCCGTCCTCGCGGACATGGTTCGGGAAGGTGCCGCCGTCCAGGTTGCCCACCACCTTGCCGTCGCGGTCGACCACGGTCACCGTACCGGCGCCACGATTGGTCACGTAGGCCAAGCCCGACACCGGTTCGAACGCCACGTTCAGCGCGCCGGCACCCACGGGGACATCGTGCAGCACCTTGCCACTGGCCACGTCGACGATGAGCAGGTTGTCGCTGCCCTGCGAGGCCACGTACAGCCGGTTCTGCTTCGCGTCGAAGGCCACGCCCGAGGCGCTGATGGCATTGCCGAGATCGATCACCTTGTCGACCTTACCGCTGGCGACGTCGATCACCGCCGCTTCCGGCGTCCCGATGCTCACCGTGAACAGCTTGCCGCTGGCTTCATCCAGCACCAGGCTCATCGGCACGAATTTCTCATCGTCCACGCCCGAGGCCAGGGTGATCGGCTCCAGCGGCTTGAACGTCTTCGCATCGAACACCGACAGGTGGTCTTCGCCGGCCGCAGAGGCGAACACCCTGCCCCGCTTGGCATCGACCACCACGTCGCGCGCATGCGGCACCGCACCCACCGGGAACTGATGCACCAGCGACAGGTCGGACTGCCGGTACACCGCCACCGTGTCCTGGCGGGTGTTGCTCACCCACACGTTGCCATTGGCGTCGTCCACGCCCACGCCGTACACGGCGAACACGCTGCCGCCCTTGGCGTCGGGCACCTTGGCCGGGGTGATCGCCTTGACCACCTTCAGCGTCTTCGGGTCGACCTTGAGCAGCTGCGAAGCGGTCACCGGCGGGCGCCCCACCGCCGAGGTCACGAACAGCGCATTGCTGCCCGCACTGTAGGCGCTCTGGTACAGCCCCTGCACCAGCTTGCCGGACTGCTGCTTGAACGCCTGCTGGCCACTCAGGGGCAGGTTCGGCGATACCCGCAGCGCAACCACGGTGGCCGCGGCCGGCTGGCTTGCCCGCACCACCACCGGGTGCTGGCCGGGAACGGCGTCGGCCGGAATCTGCACGCTGGCCTTGAAATTGCCCTGCTCGTCGACCACGACCGGCGTGGGGGTGAGCACGGTCTCGCCGCGCAGCAGGGTCACCTGCTGCCCCGGCACGAAGGCGCGACCGGTCACTTCTGCGGTGCTGCCCGCGATGGCGTTCTCGTTGCGGGCGCTGACCTTGCCACGGAAACCATTGGCCGGCGCGTCGAAAACCGGCTGCGCGACCACGGCGCCGGACACCAGCGACAGGGCCAGGGCCAGCGCGGCAACGCGCGGGAGGGACATCATTCGGGACATAGCAGACTCCTTCTGTAGGGGCGCGCCAGCGGCGCGTGTCACAAGGGTTGCCTTGGCGGGCCGCATCGCAGCGGTGGTGGCGGAGCGCCACGCATTGCCTGGGTAGGGAAAAAACAAGATCAGTCCGGCACGCCATACAACGCGGCCAGCGTCGCCTTCAGCGATGCCGGCAACATCGGGCCATGGCCCAGGCCGGGAAACTCCCGGTAGGTCACCTGCAGGCCGGGTACTGCCGCCAACCGTCCGCTCAGGACATGCGCGGCGTCCGGCGTCGCGCCCGCAATGCGGCGCAGGTGCGCCACCACGCGCGGGTTGCTCATGTCACGAACCCCGCGGTTGCCGCTGCGCTCGTCACCGCCGAGCATCAGCCACAGCTTTGCCGGTGCGGGATGGGCGACAAAGCGCTGCTCCAGCTCACCCTGTGGCGCGCCCTGGCTCCACCACAGCGACGGGCTGGCACTCACGTACTGCTGGAACGCGTCCGGCTGGGTATACAGCGTACTGAGCACGAACAGGCCGCCCAGCGAATGTCCCCAGAGCGCCTGCTGCTGCGTGTCCACGCGCGCGCGCCGGGCCACCTCGGGCTTGATCTTCTGCTGGATGACCTGCAGGAACGAAGCCGCACCGCCGCCGGTGGACTGCGCCACGCCGTTCTCGTCCTCGGCCGTATCCACCCACGCGGTGTAATCCTGCGTGCGTGCCCGCGAATCGATGCGCAGGTCGTTGTCATAGCCGATGAACACCAGCACCGGCGCGGCATGCGCGGCCAGCTCGCCGAGCAGGGCCTGGTCGAACACCATCGCCGCGGCGTTACCGTCCAGCATGTACAGCACCGGCGCGGGCGCCTTGGCCTGCTGCGTGGGTACGCCCACGTGGACGCGCCAGCGCCGCGCGGGGGCGCCATCCTCGATCACGAAGCGTTCAAAGCGGTAGCTCTGCGCCGGCTGGTCCAGCACGGTTTCGCCGATCGTCTGCAGCGGATTGCGCTGCTGCGCGGCCACCGGCGCGATCACTGCGACCCCCAGGGCAGCGACCATGCCCACGGTACGAAAGAGCGGAAAGCGCGTCGGGAACAGGCGGGAAAGCACGGCGGGCACGACTCAGGGCGGGACGATCAGCCCAGTGTACCTCAAATGCGAATGGGTATCACTTGCCGCGAAGCGGCGGTATAGACAACAAAAGTCCGGCCGCAAGGCCGGACTCGGGTCATGACGTGACGGCAGAAGCTTATTCTTCTTCTTCCTGCTGGCCACCCTGCTGATTGCGCTCGCGCTTCTGGTCGGCATCCTGCTGTTGCTGCTGGCCCTGGCGCTGCTGGTCCTTCTGGTTCTGCTGGTTCTGCTGGCCCTGCTGCGGATTCTGCTGGCCCTGTTGCGGATTCTGCTGGTTACCCATGACGTATCTCCGATGCTCGGCGTCGAGAGTGATGCCGGTAATCCAACACTAGGCAGCGACGCGTTACCGCTGCGTGCGCAGCGTGGCGGCCTGCGTAGACGTCTCACGCATTTCTGTAAACAGTTCAGAAGCATCCACGACATCGTCACATCGTTGTCGCACGGTATTGCACCCGGTCCTACCTAGGGATCAGCGTCGAAAATCACAGTGACGTCACCGCGATAGTGACTCCCGGGATGCTCCAGCATTTCCTCGACCGCTTCACCGGTGACCGCGAAGCGCAGCTGCGAAGGTCGACGGATGACGAAAGCGTCGGCGGTGAACACGGTCGGAAGCATGTCCGTGGTCAACGTCTTTCCAACAACATCCGCGCCGGACAGCGCGTCACGGAAACCCGGCAGGGTGAGTGTGATGTCCAGCGGCGCGTCCGGCGCGGCCTCGGTCAGGTTGCGGATCGCGCAACGCCCGTCCGGCAGCGGGTACTGACACTGCATCGAGACGCTGAACTGCCCGGAACTGCTCAGCGTGAACGGGACCTCGCGTTCGAGCGCCTTCGGCACGATTCCATGGTCGCTCCACTGCGTCCAGCCACCTTTCGGCGCCAGCACGGCACGGTCGCTGCCCGGGGGAAGATCGAGCTGGAACGCGTGCTGGACCGTCAGGCTGAAGTGCACGGTCACACTGTTGTCGTCCAGTACCACGTCGTCGCCGAGGTCGAAGTCGGCACCTTCACCAGTGCCGCCAACACGGTAGGTGGTACTGCCGGTATAGACGCCGCTTCGCATCTGCAATGGACTGGGCGTAGTCAATGCATAGGTGAAATCAAACTCCTCCACCCAGTAATCATTGCTGTCGATCCAGTGCAGCGTGCACACCTGGTAGCCGTCGCCGCCGTCGTTGCGATTGAACATGCGCATCACACTGTAATTGTTGGTCCGAGCGTTGCTCAGCGAGATCGCGCAACCCTGCGCCGCCCCCTTGCTCGCCGGATGGCTGTTGGGGCCGTCCTGCGCGACATCCCGCAGCCGCAAAGCCGCGCCGATCATCTTCAGGTCCACGATGAAGGCGTGTCCGTCTTCCGACACCACTTCCACCTGCCTCGGGGGCGGCATTCCGATATGGAACGATCCCGGCCCATGGAGGGAGCCGCGGTTTCCCTGCTTGGTTCCCCGCACCTTGGTGTCGATGCTCCACCAGTTGTTCGAGATGCAGAGGGCCATGTGGTTCAGGCAGACGCCGGACCAGGGCGTGGTATTGACGAATTCGCGCTTGTTTGGATCATTGATGTCCGGCTTGAACTCGGCGGTGATGTGGATATCGGCAGCCGGGGCGCGGCCCACGACAGCAGCAAACGCCAGCAGGCACAGCACCCGCAGCACGCGACGCGACAGGACGATGGGAAGGAACTGACGGATCATGGCATGGCTCCGGGAGCAGGCGCGGTCGGGTGGGAGGGCGTGGTCGCCAGCCCGGACGGCGGGCATTGCAGGACGCCGGCCATCCAGGTGTCGCCTTCGGGGCGGGTGGTGGTGCCGTCCAATGCGAAGCTGCACCCGGCGACCCGGGGATGGCGCACCTCCAGGCTCGGCGCCGTCGCGCTCATTTCCAGCGCGAAGAACCCGTCTGCTTCCGCCACGCTGCGGCCGGCATGGTTGATCACGTGCGCGCCGGACAGCGGCTGGCCGTCCGCATCCTTCAGGTGGCCCATGACGGTGAAGGTGCCCAGCACATCCACCTGCCCGTACCCCACCCCGCCCCGGTTGAGGTGATAGTCCAGCGTGGCCGGCTGGATCGTGGCCGCCGGCGCGGCGCGGCCGTGGAAATCGATCTGCAGCGAGCCGGTGCGGTACGCCGTGACCGGCAGGAAGTTGCGCCCTGGCTGCAGCACGTACGAGCCGCCCCGGCTGTCATGCGCGCGCAGTGCCACGTCGGGCAGATCCGAGCGCACGTCCACGATCATCCCGGTGTCGGTGCTGCCAACCTGCCCGGCACCGGCAATGGCGAGATGGCCGCCGCCCAGCGCCATGGTGCTTTCCAGGTTGAGGCCGCCACTGACCTGGCCGGCCAGCGACGAGCGCTGCGCATGCACGTCGCCGCGCAGCGCCGGATGTTCGAACAGCGCCGTCGCGCTCAGCCCCAGGCCGTCGCTGTCGGCGGTCGCCTGGCCGCCGACGCTGCGCAGTACCCCTTCCTCGAAGGTCTGCTGGGCGCCCGCGCTGGCATACAGGCTGCGCCCGCCGTCGCTGGCGGTGCGGCTGCCCAAGCTGCCGGAGTAGCGTCGGCCGTCATCGCCCAAGGCGATGTTCAAGGTGAAGTCCATGCCGCGGTTGCGACGGATGCCGCTGCTGCTGTTGGCGGGACGGTCGAACAGGGCCGCGCGCCAGGTGGCGTCGCTGTCGAACAGGCGCTGCCGGCGACTGAAGGACAGGTCGACCCCCACCCCATTGCTGACCCCACGATGGTGCGACACGCGCGCGGCCACGTTGCTGCTGTCGCCCAGGCGATGATTGAGGCTGAGCGCACTGGTCTGCAGCCAGCCGGAACGCGTGTCGGAAAGGTCATCTTGCGGCACCCAAGGTGCCGTGCCGTGTTCCCACGGATGCCGCCGCTCCTGCCAGGTGCGGTTGTGCGAGGCGATCAGCGTGCCGTGCCGATAACGCCACAGGCCCTGCAGGTCGACGCCGCGCCCATGCTCGCCGGTGTAGGCATTGGCGAAGACGTTCGCGGTGTCGCTGACCTGCCAGTCCACGGACGCGGCGAACGCATTGGCACCGTCCAGGTGCTGGGCGGACAGTCCAACCACCGCACGCGGATGCGCCAGGTAATTGACGATGCCGCCGGCGGCGAAAGCACCCTCACCGGGATCGTCGACGCTGTCGAACAGGCTGTGCTGCACACCGGCGAAGGCGCTGTAGCGCCAGCGGCGGCTCGGGTCGCGCCAGTTGCCGGGCTTGTGGATGACCGTGGTTTCGCGAGTTTCGCGACCGTCTTCGATCACCCGCAGTTCGATGTCGTAGATCCCGCCCGGCAGGCGCCGGGTGTCCAATTCCTGCAGGCCCGGCTGCAGCGGCTGGGTCAGGATCAGGCTGCCGTCGCGGAACACCTCCACGGTACCCTCGCGGTTGGCCGTCACGTAGACCGGATACAGGCTGGGGGCACGCGAATCGGCCACCAGGCTGTCCGATGAGCCGGCCATCAGCCCAGCGGTGGTGCGGTTGGCCGAGCCGGCCGCACGCGGTTGGCGGGTCACGCCCTGGAAGTTGGGCATGAAATAGCCTGCGCGCAGGAACGTGTCGCGAAACTCGCGTTGGGCGTAGAGGCTCTGTACCGAATGACGACGCGCCTGCGCTGCGTCGCCACTGCGGTCGAACTGGTAGTTTCCGGTCAGGGTCCACTGGCCCAGGCTGCCCTGCAGGTCCAGCGCATAACGCCCGGACGCCTCCATGCCCTCGCCGGCATGGGCATTGAGCTGGTGGCGCAGGATCAGCCCCCGGCTGCCGCCGACCGGCAACGCATGATGGCGGGCCTCCGCCGCCGTCCGGCCACCGGTTTCGCTGGCGATGGACAGCAGCGAACTTTCAAGACTGTAGTGCAGGCGCACCAGGCCGGCGTCGCACGCCTGGCTGCACGCACCCAGCGGGCGCGGCGTGGCCAGTGCCTTCAGCCAGCGCTCGCGTTCGGCGGCCGACTCGGTGCTGTCGTGGCTGTCGGTGAACGCCAGCAGCGACAGGGTATTCTCGCGGGACAGCATGGCCCGGGCATCGCCCAGGTACTGTCCATCGCGTTCGACGCGGACCACCAGGGGCACGTCGAAGAAGTGGTCACGGAAGTCATCGGGCAAGCTTCCCGCCTGGTCGAGCAGGGTCAGGCTTTCCAGCGCCGCAGGGGCTGCCTGCACGACTGCACTGCTGCAATGGAGCATGGCGGCGGTGGCGATGGGAAGCAGACGCGGTGACATGGTGATTCCTGTGCATGAAAGAGGGGCGCGTGAGCGCCCCTCGAAACGCGTACGCGAACGCGCGCGGAGTTACGGGGTGCCGCTTTCGAACATCATGAAAACGTTGCCCTGGTAGTTGCCGTGGGCGTAGCCTTCGCCGGTCGGCGCGGCGGCGGTGATGGCCACGGCGGCGCGCTTGCTGGCAGCCGCTTCGGTTTCAGTAGCGACTTCAACAGCGTTGCCGGCACCCACCTGCAGGTCCTGGCCGGCGACGTTGACGGTCAGTTCGATCTTGTTGCTCGCGCTGGTCAGCACGGCATCGGTGGAGAGGTAGGCATTGATGGCGCCCAGCCCGCTCTTCATGTCGACCTGCTGCTGGATCGGGTCCAGGCGTTCGGTGGCGAGGTTCCAGCGCATCTGCTGGGTCTGGCCGGCCCAATCGCCCACCGGCGAGATCTGCAGACCGGTCGCCGACGGCACCACGGCTTCAACGGTGACCTGCAGCGGGAACTGCTCGGTGGCGGCCATGGCGGCGGCCGGGGTCAGGATCAGGGCGGCCGCGGCGGCCAGGACGGTGTTCTTGAGGTTCATTGCAGTACATCTCCAACGGAAAGGTGTCGCCTGGAGCCCGGCGACGGGACGTCGGTTCCGGGCGGAACCTAAGGGCTGAGCAGGACCTCCCTGCGGCTGTCCCCCTCAACGATCTGGAAGCGGTGCAGGTGCTCTGCACTGCGCGTGAAGCGTTCGGTGCGATTCGGCAGCAGGTGGACCTTCCGCGACGGCGCGCACCTGCCCGAGGTTTCCTGCGCACTGCACTGGCGGACGTCGTCCAGGACCACGGTGGTATTGCCCGCGTTGTGCAGCTGGACATAGCCCGCCTGGGTTTCGGTCTGCACGTCGTAGCGCGGCTGGTCGGGGTGCGCGATCACGAACACGCCGTAACCGGTGAGCACGTTGACGCCCGCCGACAGTTCCCGGCGGTAGTCCTCGCGCTGTGCGTCGGTCAGCGCGAACTCGTCTTCGGACTGCGGCAGCACCGGCACGAAGCGCACGCGGTAGTAGCGCTCCGTGCTGCGGTCGCCCTGCACCAGCAGGCGCGTGGCCTGCTGCCCTTGGGCCGGCACGATCAACCGCGACGGGCTGGCGACCAGGCCCGCGTCCGTCCCGGACACCGGCACCTCATGGTGGCTGCCATCGGCGGCATAGCGCACTTCGCTGATCTGCACGCGCACGAACGCGGTGGCGTCACCGGTGTTGCGCACGCGCTTGAGCAGGGCACCCTTGCCGGGCTCGGCGTACTCGTACATCGCGCCAACATGGATGCTGGGCGCCGCCGCCTGCACCAGGTGAGGCGATGCCGACATCGCAACGGCCATTGCGGCCGCCAGCGCGCTCGTCAGACGCTTCATGGAGGATGCTCCTTTAATTTATAGGGTGAATGCGAAGCGCGGTTGTCATTACCGCCTCGTATCGAGGGCGCAGAATAGGCACCCATCCTATGTCGCCATATGCAACATTGTTCAATCGACACTGCAACTTGTTGCAGCATCGATCGAATTACTGATCACCAAGGCGGAAAGTCATCGCCGCGTTGAATGGGTGGGCAGAATAGATTTTTGCTGCACTGCGCCACATTCAATATTCATCAATATGCCGTTGAAACTTGTTGCAGCAGCGCGCAAAAAAAAACGCCCCGCGGATGCGGGGCGTTTTGCTTGGCACGCTCTGGCGGCTGGTAGTCGCCTAGCGTCGGGCGTCCTGCTGCCACTGCGCCACCTTCTGCCGGGTCTGCGCCAGCAGCGCATCCAGCGCCTTGCGGTCGTACACATGGCCACGCAGTACCACCGTATTGATTGCACGGGTGGCATGGATGTCCTGCAGGGGGTTGGCATCCAACAGGACCAGATCCGCCGCCTTGCCCTCGGCAACACCGCCATACCGGTCCAGCGTGCCGAACCACGACGGGCCGGCGCGCGTGGCCGACGACAGCGCCTGCGCGGGCGTCAGGCCCTCCTTCACGAACAGGCTGAGCTCGTCGTGCAGGCCGATGCCGGGATAGTTGAAGGAATTGAGGAAGCCTGCGTCGGTGCCCGCCATCACGGTGACGCCGGCTTCCTGCAGCATCGGGAGTACCGCCGCCACCTGGTGGTACTGCTGGTGGCGCTCGGCGATCTGCGCCGGGCTGGCCTTGGCCGCACGCTCGACCCGCCATTGATAGGTCGCCTGCAGCTTCGGGCCGATATAAGCCAGGTAGGGGTCGTCGGCGTGGTCGTCCTGGTCCAGGAAGTCGAGGATGCGCCCGCCGTTGAGGGTCGGTGTGACATACACGCCCTTGGCGGCGAAGCCGCGGTAGGCGGCCATTGCGGTCGCGCGGTCGAAGCCGGCGTCGAGACGACGGTTGGCTTCGGCGCGGTCGATGCGTCCAGCGGCAAAGTCGCTGGCGATCGCGGCTTCATCCTTGACCCCGGCCTTGTAGGCGTAGTCCAGGTGCTCGATGGAACTGATCCCGGCGTCCACCGCCTGCTGTACGGTCAGCGCCATCGGAATGTGCCCGGAGGCACGCAGCCCGTTGGCGCGCGCACCGCGCACCGCGTCCAGGAACAACGGCGGCGTCAGCGTGCTGTCGGTGATCTTGACGAAGTCCACGCGGTCGCGCTTGAGCCTGGCCAGCGCCGCGTCCAGGTCGGCCTGGCTGCCCACTTCCAACGTACCCTTCCAGACCGGCTTGATGCCCTCGATCTTGGCACCGGAGCTGAACAGCTGCGGACCCTCCAGGCGGCCGTCGGCGATCTCCCCCCGCCACTGCAGCACCTGCTCCGGCAGGTCGCCCGAGCAGTCGCGGATGGTGGTGATGCCGTGTGCGATGTACAGCGGCAGCAGCGCCTTGTTCTCTTCGATCAGCTCCGGGCCACCGCCGAAGTGCACGTGCATGTCCCACAGGCCGGGAATGAGGTAGCGGCCCTTGCCATCGACCTTGCGCGGCGCCGTCCACGCCCTGGCGATGGCGCGGTCGTCGCCCACCGCCACGATATCGTCGCCCCGCACCACCACCGCCTGGTCGGCAACGGTGGTGGCCCGTTCGACATCGACCACGGTGGCGTGGCGGATGATCACATCGGCCTGTTCGGCGGCCAGGACGGAGGGAGCCAAGGCAAGCAGCAGCGGGATGGCGGGCAACACGGTCGATTTCATGGCAGGGCGCACAACGGAAAGGGTCACCGCACCTTACGGCGCGGCGGGCCCCATTCACCAGTTAAATTTCGGCATGCCGCGCATTCGGTTTCCGAATGCCGGTCAGACCTCGCCCTGCATCGACGGGCGCGCCACCACCTTGGCCAGCCATGCTTTCACCGCCGGGTGGCCATCGAGCCCGGCGCCCACGTAGGTGCCGTAGCCGACCACCTGCGCCACCACCAGGTCCACCAGCGAGTAGCTTTCGCCGACCATCCAGGCCTGCGCCGACAGCCGCGCCTCCAGCACGTCCAGCAGCTGGCGTGCGTCGTCTGCGGCAATCGCCGCGTGGTCGGGATGCTGCTGAGGACCTTCCATCGTCGCCGCCCGCAGCCGGCCGATCACCGCCATGTAGGTGACATAGGCCCACGCGCACCACGACAGCGCCTGCAGGCGCTCGGGCGTGTCCGCGGCCGGCCACAGTCCACGCGCGACGCCGAAGCGATCGCCCAGCCACAGGTGGATGGCCAGGCCCTCGAAGATCGGCGTGCCGTCCACCACCAGGCACGGCACCTTGCCGTTGGGATTGATCGCCAGGTACTCGGGCGTGCGCTGTTCGCCGTTGCGGATGTCGATCCGGACCCGGTCATGGGCCACGCCCAGTTCGGCCAGCGCGCAGGCGATCGGGGTGGCGCTGGACATCGGGTGCCAATAGAAGACGAGGGACATGCAGTACTCCTTGTAGGTGTCGGTGTGGAAAGGTGCGCTGCGGGAGGCCTTGCACCGTGGACACAGGCTAGCCACCATTGCGGACAGATCCTGTCCTCGACAGGCGCGACCCTGTGGCCATGCTCACGACCTCCGCCCGCCTGCTGCGCCTGCTCGCGCTGCTGCAATCCCGACCGCACTGGCCTGGCAACACCCTGGCCACCGACATCGGCGTGCATCCGCGCACCCTGCGTCGCGACATCGAGCGCCTGCGCGAACTCGGCTACCCGATCCAGGCCAGCAGCGGCGTGGCCGGCGGCTATGCGTTCCGCGCCGGGCGAGCGCTGCCGCCGCTGCTGCTCGACGACGAGGAGGCGCTGGCCGCGGCGCTGGCCCTGCGCATGGCGGTGAGCGGCACCATCAGCGGCATCGAGCAGACCGCCATCACCGCCCTGGTCAAGATGGAACAGGTGATGCCGGCGCGCCTGCGCCGCCGCCTGGATGCGCTGCGCACCTCGATCCTGCCGATCGACCAGAGCGGGCCGCTGGTCGACGCGCGCCTGCTCGCCACCCTGGCCGGCGCCTGCCGCGACCAGCTGCAGCTGCGTTTCGACTACGCCGACCGACAGGGCCAGGCCAGCCAGCGCCAGGTGGAACCGCAGGGCGTGGTGCATGCCGAACGCCGCTGGTACCTGGTGGCGTGGGATACCACGCGCGTGGACTGGCGGACCTTCCGCATCGACCGCATGACCAGCACGCCCGAGGTGGGCGTGCATTTCCGCCCCCGCCCGGCGCCGGCCAACGGCGATCTGCGCGCGTTCGTCAGCCAGTCGTTGACGCTGGGCCCCTACGGCGACGAGGCCCGGGTGATCCTGCACGCACCCGTCGAAGTGGTGCGCGAGCGCATGCCCAGCTCGGCGGGCGTACTGGAAGCGCTGGACGCGCAGCGCTGCCTGCTGCGCTGTGGCGCGCACCCGCAGGGCGCGGTGGTGTACTGGCTGCTGGCGCTGGAACTCGAGTTCGAGGTGCTGGGCCCGCCGGCGCTGCACGTGATGATGCGCGACGCCGGTGCCCGGGTGGCGCGCAGCCTGGCCCGGGCAGGTGCGACCGTGGCGGACTAACATGCGCTGACGTTCCCATTCGTTTCCTGGATGACACCATGCCCGCCAGTGCGGAATCGCATCGCACCCTGTTCGAACTGGACCTGCTGCGGGCCATGGTGATGGTGGCCGACTGCGGCAGCTTCACCACCGCCGCTGCGCGCCTGCACTCCACCCAGTCCACCGTCAGCCAGAAGATCCGGCGGCTGGAGCAGCTGGCCGGGCACCCGCTGCTGGTGCGCGCCAACCGCGATGTGCACCCGACCGACGCCGGCCACTCGCTGCTGGGCATCGCCCGGCAGATGCTGGCGCTCAACGACCAGATGGGCGAGGCGCTGGCCGGTGCCACGGTGGCGATCAGCGTGCGCCTGGGCGTGCCGGAGGACTTCGTCAATCCGCGCACCACCGCCCTGCTCGGCCGCTTCACCCGCCGCCACCCGCAGGTGAAACTGGAGGTCGCCAGCGGGCTCAGCCGTGACCTCGCGCATGCCTTCGACCATGGCGAGCTCGACCTGGTGCTGGTCAAGCAGCGCCGCAACAGCCGCCAGGCGGTGGCCTGCTGGCCCGAACCGATGCGCTGGGTGGACAGTGCGCGCAGCCCCTGCATCGCACAGGACCCCATTCCGCTGGTGACGTTCCCGCCGCGCGGGCTGTATCGCGACGAGTTGATCGCCGCCGTGGAGGGACTGGGTCGGCGCTGGCGGATCGGATTCACCAGCTCCAGCCTGGGCGGCATCCAGGGCGCCGTCGCCGACGGCATGGGCATCAGCCTGCTACCGGCGCGCGCCGTAACCCGAGAGCACCGCGTGCTGACCGCTCGACAGGGACTGACACCGATTGACAGCATCGAGATCGCATTGCTGCACCGGAGCACCGCCGATGCACTCGTGGTGGAATTGGCGTCACAGTTCGCACGCCTGCTGGACCGCGAACGGCGTTGATCGACTTTCCGCTGCATCATTCCGAACGGTGCACGGGATGCGCACGGAAAGTGACGGGGCTCTCGTCCCAGGCATAGGAATAGTCCTAATCTGACATCAGACTATCTACGCGGAAGGATGAAGCAGTAAGAATGGCGCAAATCCCATGATTGCGTGCCTCCCTTGTCCAGACGCCATCCAGGTCCCATCCACGGACCGCTTCCGCATGCGGTGCTGAACATCGCGCTGCTGGACGATCACGACGTCGTCCGCCACGGCAGCTACGTCCATCTCTCGAACGACCCGCGCTTCCACGTGGTCGGCAACCATGCCACCACCCGCGCCCTGGTCAACACGCTGCTGCACCATCTGGTCGATGTCGCGGTAGTCGACTACACGCTGGCCGAAGGTGACCTGCAGGGCATGGAACTGCTGCGGATGCTGCGCCGCCGTTTTCCCCGGGTCCGGGTGCTGATGTTTTCGGCCAACGTGCACCACGTCATGATTTCCAACAGCATGGCGGCCGGCGCCGCGGGCGTGGTGTCCAAGGGCGAGACCCTGGAAGAACTGGCGCGCGCACTGGGCCGGGTCGCCGCCGGGCACAGCCACGTACCGCTGGATTACCGCGACGAACACGCCGAACACCGTCTCTCGCAGAGCGAACGCGAGGTGCTGCAGCTGTGCCTGAGCGGTATGACCGTTACCGACATCGCGCTGCAGCGTCACCGCAGCATCAAGACCATCAGCACCCAGAAGCACGCCGCGTTCCGCAAGCTGGGCCTGCGCACCGACCGTGACCTGTTCACCCTGCGGCACCAGCTGGCGGTGTGGTGAGAACCCCCCGCATGGCCACCGGCGCCGTGGCCGGGGTGCTGGCGGTCGCTTTGTTGCCGGTGGTCCTGTCCCAGCCCGCGCAGCGGTTGGTGCGCGTGGCCACCGACCCGTCGCAGCACCGCCTGCTGGCCGCCGACAACCGTGCCGCGCGCGATGCCAACCTGATCAGCGGGTATGCGCAGCTGGTGTCGGAACAGACCGGCATGCGCTTCCAGGAACAGCCGGTGGAGTCCACCACGGCGGCGTTGCAGGCACTCTGCGATGGCCGCGCGGACCTGATGCTGCTGCTCGGCCCGCTGGACAACGCGCCGTGCACGGCACTCGCCGCATCACCGGCGTACTACCGCGGGCAGACCCTGCTGGCCAGCCGCCACACCCACGCGCAGCCGCCCGAATTCGCGCACCTGCGCCGGGTGGCGGTGGTGCGTGGCAGCCGCCTGGCCGAATGGCTCGCCGCCTACCATCCGCACCTGCAGGTGGTGGGGTTGCCCAGCCTGCGCGAGGCACTTGCCGCGGTGGAGGCCGGCGTGGTCGATGTCGCAATGGAGCTGGACGTGGCCATGCGCCCGCTGGTGCGGCGCGAATTCGGTGACAGCCTGCTGCTGCATGGCGGCCCCGCCACCCTGCCCGGCAGCCTGCACCTGGTGGTGCGCCACCGCGACCGCCGCATGCTCGACCAGATCCACCAGGCGATGCGCTCGATCAGTCCGCAGGAGCACGCCATGCTGATGCAGCGCTGGACCAAGGCCACCTACCTGAGCGGTCCCTCGCTGCAGGTGATGTCGCGGCATTTCCGCTGGGAACTGGTGGCGATGGGCCTGACCGTGTTGCTGCTGCTCAGCGCCGGGGCGTGGATGTACCGCGCGCGGCAGTCGGCACGCCGCAGCGAGCGCCAGCAGGCACGCTTCATCGCCACCATGAGCCATGAGGTGCGCAATGCCGCGCAGGCACTGGTGACCTCGGTGGACCTGCTGCATCAGTCGGCGCTGGACCAGGGCCAGCGGCAACTGGTCAATGCCGCGCGGTCCGCTGGCGTCGGCCTGCGCCACCTGCTGGGCCACGCGCTGGACTACTCGCGCGTGGCCAGCGGCGACTACCTGCCCACGCCGGGGTGGCAGGATGTTCGCCAGCTCGCCCGTGACTGCATCGCGGTGGCACGTCCCGGCGCCGACGCCAAGGGCCTGGCGATGGCACTGCTGCAGCACACCGACCCGCTGCCACGGGTCTGGGTGGACGGCGATGCGCTGCGCCAGGTGCTCAACAACCTGCTGGGCAATGCGGTGAAGTTCACCGAGCTGGGCGACATCGACGTCGCCCTGGCATTGCAGCCCACCGACACCAGTGCGCAGCTGCGCATCGCGGTGCGCGACACCGGCATCGGCATTCCGGCCGACCAGCACGACCGCGTCTTCAAACCCTTCGTGCAGGCCCACGACCGGCATTCGCGTCAGATGGGCGGGGCCGGGCTTGGCCTGTCGATCTGCCAGGACCTGGTGACGGGCATGGGCGGTCGCCTGCAGCTGCGCAGTGTTCCGGGCGAAGGCAGCTGCTTCGAGGTGCAGCTGCCGGTGGTGACCGAAGGCGGCGGCCATTGCCCTGTTGGACAGCCGCTGGCCGGGCGCACCCTGCTGCTGGTAGAGGACCACATGCTCAACCGCACCGTCGTGGCCCGCCAGCTGGAAGCGCTGGGGGCCTCGGTAAGCAGTTGCGGCGATGGCACGAGCGCGTTGCGCAGCCAGGCCGGCGAACCGTGCGGGATCGTGCTGCTGGATTGCGTACTGGAGGACATGAGCGGCTACGAGCTGGCCGTGCAGCTGCGCCAGCTCGAGCGTCGGCACGGGCGCAGCCCGGCGCTGCTGGTGGCGCTTTCCGCCAACGATTCGCCCGCGCATGCCGAGCGCTGCCGCGCCTGCGGCATGGACGCGGTGCTGTGCAAACCGCTGGACATACACCTGCTGCTGGAGGTGCTGGAGGTCGACGACCTCGACCCCGCGGGCGCACGGGAGGTGGAAGCGGCGCACGCGCCGCAACCGATGTGGAGCGAGTTCCTGCAGTCGCTGCAGGAAGAGATGATGGCCCTGCACGATGCCCTGCGCCTGCAGGCGGCCAATCGACTGCGCCACCATGCGCATCGCCTGTCCGGCGTGCTGCGCATGCTTGGCCAGGCCACATTGGCGGCCATTGCCGACGACCTGCACGAACTGGACCTGGACGACGCCACCGGCTGGATCGAAGCCGAGCGCCTGCTCGGCTACCTGCGCCCTGCGGTGGGCGAACTGGTGCGCGGCGCGTCTACTTCAACTGCAGCGGATAGCGCTGCCACAGCACGTGCACCAGGAAGCCGGTGAGCTCTGCATCCTTGGCCGTGATCGCCGCGCGGATCTTGTCCAGCAGCACCATGTCGCTGCAGGTCCGCACATCCGCATGGTCGGCCTGCCCGGCACGGCGCGCACGATAGCGCGCCGCACGCTGCGCATCGGTCATGGCGTAGCCGAACGTGGGCGGACGGCCGCGCTTGCGCGGCAGCATCAACTCCAGGGTGCCGGGATCTTCTTCATCACGCATGACGGGGCGGGGGCGGCGCAAACGGGGCGAAACAATATCGTGATAAGGCACGGAAATCCAGCGGAAAAGCCGCTGGATTTCCGCAGCGGGGCATTCCACCTATACCACGCGCCGTCGGCGCGCCCCCTTTAACAAAAGGGGGCTCCTCACCTGACACACCCATGGCTTGCATCGAGGCGTAGAGCCAGGCCCTGCCTGGCTGCACAGGTCACCGCGCGACGGCCGCTTCCGCCGCCCGCGCCCCCAACCATACCAGCGCGAAGCCAGCCACCAGGCTCACTCCCAGATACGTCGGCATTTCCCAGCCGCGCGCATTGCGCGCCAGCAGCACTGCCTCCAGCATCATCGACGAGAACGTGGTCAACCCACCGATCACACCGACCACCGCAAAGGCCCGCCAGTACACTGCGGCGTCGCCCCGGGTCTGCAGCCACACCGCGAGGTAGCCGATGGCGAACGCACCGACCAGGTTCGCGGTCAGCGTGCCCCACGGGAAGCTGCTGCCGAACTGGCGCCCCATCGCATTGCCGATGATGAAACGCAGGGCGGAACCGAGCGCGCCACCGAGCATCACCAGCCCGAGCTGCTGCCACCAGACACCAAAGCCGAACATCAACCCTGTCCTTTGCGCGCCCGCGCCTGCTCGCGCTCGGCACGCAGGCGGTCCAGCTTGTCCTTCAACTTGATTTCCAGGCCGCGTGCCACCGGCTGGTAGTACACGCGCTCGCCCATCGCGTCCGGGAAACCGGTCTGGTCCAGCGCGATGCCGCCTTCGGCATCATGGTCATACTGGTAAGCCTGCCCGTAGCCGAGCTCTTTCATCAGCTTGGTCGGCGCGTTACGCAGGTGCAGGGGCACCTCCTGCGTGCCGGTTTCCCGCACTTCCCGCTTGGCCAGGTTGAACGCCGCGTAGCCGGCATTCGACTTGGCGGTGCTGGCCAGGTACAGCACCAGCTGCGCGAAGGCGAGCTCGCCCTCCGGACTGCCCAGTCGTTCGTAGATGTCCCACGCTTCCAGTGCCATCGACTGCGCGCGCGGATCGGCCAGGCCGATGTCTTCGATCGCCATGCGGGTCAAGCGCCGCGCCAGGTAGGAAGGATCGCAGCCACCGTCGAGCATCCGCGTCAGCCAGTACAGCGCGGCATCCGGATTGGAGCTGCGCACCGATTTGTGCAGGGCCGAGATCTGGTCGTAGAACTGCTCGCCGCCCTTGTCGAAGCGACGGGTGCGGTCGGCCAGCACCTGCACCAGCATCTCCGGACTGATCCGGCCACCATCGCCGCCGGCCAGCTCGGCCGCGATCTCCAGCAGGGTCAGCCCGCGCCGCACATCGCCGTCGGCGGCGGTGGCGATTTCCAGCAGCGCCTCGGCACTGACCTGCAGGTTCTCGCTGCCCAGTCCACGCTCGCCGTCGTGCAGCGCCCGCTCCAGGGCTTCCACGATGTCGGCCGGCGACACCGCTTCCAGCACGTGCACGCGGCAGCGCGACAACAGGGCCGAATTGAGCTCGAACGAGGGGTTTTCAGTGGTGGCGCCAACGAAGACGATGGTGCCGCGCTCGATATGCGGCAGGAACGCATCCTGCTGGGCCTTGTTGAATCGGTGCACTTCGTCGACGAACAGCACGGTGCGGCGGCCTTCGGCGAAGCGCTGCGCGGCCTCGGCCAGCACCACCCGCACCTCCGGCAGCCCGGACAGCACCGCCGAGATCGCGCGGAATTCCGCGTCGGCATAGTGTGCCAGCAGCAGCGACAGCGTGGTCTTTCCGCAGCCCGGCGGCCCCCACAGGATCATCGAATGCACATGCCCGGACTCGACCGCCCGGCGCAGCGCGCTGCCCGGCGCGAGCAGGCGCTTCTGCCCGACCATTTCGTCCAGGGTCTGCGGGCGCATGCGCTCGGCCAGCGGGCGCATGTTGTCCCGATCCACGCTCAGCAGATCGGGCCCGGGGGATGTCGTTCGGAGTCTAGCCACGCCCGTATTGTAGAGCCGGGCTCTGCCCGGCTGCACGCCTCGGCTGGGCCGGGATCACTCCCCGATGACGTCGGTGCCCTTCGGCGGGGTAAAGCTGAACGTGCCCGGCTTGAACGTCGGGTTGCGCTTCCAGCCGCTGAAGCTGATCACCGTGCGCTGGTTGACCGCGTCGGTCACCTCCATCCGCGCCAGCCCCTGGGCATTGAAGCCCAGCGCCGCGTACTGGAACGAGGTCTCGGTTTCACGCTTGGGGCTGAGCGACAGCCACTGCAGGCCATCGCGCGGCGCGGCCTCCTCGCTCACGTCGTACTGCTGGTCGAGCAGCTTCGGGTTGATCAGCGCGGTCAGCGGGCTGTTCTGCTCCTGCGCGCCCTGCGCGCGTTTTGTCACCTGCTCCAGGTCCTTCTCATACACCCACACGGTCTTGCCGTCGGCGATGATCAGCTGCTCATGCGGCTTGATGTACTCCCAGCGGAACTGGCGCGGCGCCGACAGCGCCACCGTGCCGGTGGTGGTTTCCTTGACCTTGCCCTTGCTGTCGATCACCTGCTGGCTGAACTGCCCGTCCAGGCCCTTCAGGTCCTTGGTGAAACTGTTGAGTTCATCGCGGGCGCCGGCAAAGGCGGTGGCCGGGCCGACACTCGCGCACAGCAGCGTGGCGGCGATGAGGGAGCGGCGGAAAGTGGTGTTCATGCGGGTATCCAGTCAAGGGAATGGAGGATGCCCGGCAGTGTGCCGAGATCATCCTGAATGGGGGATCAGGGCACCGACCGCACCGTGCGCAGGTCGCCGTACACCACCTGCCCGCGGAAGCCCCGGCGCACCTGCTGGTACAGCTCGCGGAACGCCGCGTAATCGCCCGGCTGGCACAGCGCCTCGGCACCCCGCACCGCGCGCTGGTGCAGGCGGTGGCGGGCGACGATGTCCTGCCCTTCGCGCCGCCAGTGCAGGTCGTATTCGCCAGCGGCATTGCGGAACCGCAGGTCGCGCGGGATCGCCACGATCGGCGTCCCTGCCGGGAACTGCAGCCGGTAGGTTTCCTCGCGCAGGCTGTCGTTGCAGTAGAACGGCGTGGCGTTGTCCGGTGCCGAGGTGGCCGTATAGATGTCGCGGAACGATTCGCCGCCCGGGGGATCGGGCAGCAGCATGCCGCCGACCACGCCGAAATCCACGTAGTCGCTGGCGTGGAAGTCGTAGCGGTAGTTGAACGGCCGGGTCAGGTCCTGCGGGTCGCCCAGCAGGTCCAGGGTGCCACTGCCATCGAACCCGGACGAGGCCATGATCGACTCCTCCACCCGGGCCCGGTTCTGCGCGTTGAGCCGCGCGAACGCGCCGCGCATGCCGATCTCATTGACTTCCCGCGGCTGCTGCACGGTCTGGCCCTGCAGGTCGCCGTTGGCCGCGAAGCGGAAGGTCACCTCGAAGCCGGCGCCATTGCGCGCAGCGTCGTTCGCCGGGGTGCGCGCCAGCGTGGCCGGGCGGGTGTGCAGCACCGGTGCACCGAGGTCGCCTTCCGGCAGCTGTCCGAAGCGCGCATAGGCGCTGGTCGAATCCAGGTACAGGTCGAACTCCGGCACGTAGGTAATGGCGTGATTGAACCGCGCCAGCAGCGGGATCTCCGGCAGGGTCGGCCCACCGCCGGCACCGATCAGCACCGGCGTGCTATCGATGCCGCGCGCGGCCAGCAGCGCCTCCAGGATCACCACGTGGTCCTTGCAGTCGCCATAGTGGTTGTCGAGGATGCTCTGCGCCGGGTTCGGCTCAAGCCCGCCGTTGCCCAGATACACCGCCACGTAGCGGATGTTCTGCGACACCCAGCGGTACAGCGCGGCCGCCTGTTCGCGGCGGTCGCTGATGCCACGGGTGATCTCATCGGCCAGCGCCTGGATGCCGGGGGTGACGCGGGCCGCTTCGCCGCCCTTGAGCTGGTACGCCTTGCCCACCTGGGCCCAGTCGCGGTACGTACTGGCCATGATGCCGGGACTGAATTCCCAGGCCGCTGCGGTCCAGTTCTGCACCGGCATCGGCTCGCTGCGACGGTAGCGCCAGCTCCAGGTGGCCTGGCCGTTGCGGATCGTCGGCGACTGGGTGCCCTGCACGCCGCGCTGCTGCACGTACAGCGGCATGCCGGCCGGAGCGCTCAGGGTCACGGTGGCGTCGTCGTACTGGGAAAACACGCTGAAGGTTTCCCACATGCCGAAGTAGCCGGGGAAGTACGGCGTGTTCTGCGTGCGCCGGGTGGTGTAGACCACCCGCGTGCCGGGAGCCAGGTTGGGAAACACCACCACCCGCACCTTGCGGTCGGCGTACATGGCCGCCGCCGCGCTGGAATAGCTTTCCTGGGTGTAGATGCGATCGGCCGGCACGTCGCGGCGCTGGCCGTCGGCGGTGAGCGTATAAGCCTCCAGCACCTCCAGCGATTCCATCTTCTCGCTGTAGCTCAGCCGAACCTGGCTGAACTGTTCGACCGCTGCCTTGGTCTTGAGCAGGATGTCATAGGCCTCGGTCTGCACGTTGCCGGCGTCGGCGCGCACCACGTAATCGGCGCGGTAGCGGACGAAGCTGTAGTTGGTGCTGGCCTGGGTGTCGCTGGCCGGCGCGACCGGTCCGGGAGCCGCGGCCGGAGCCGGAGCCGGCGCCATCGCCGGCACGGCGGCCTGCGACCAGGCCGGCACGGGCACCAGCGCCAAGGCCCACACCAGCATCCCTGTCATGCGGTTCATCCTGGATCCTCGGAGTGCGCAGCTACGCCGCGCGTGGCGTCAAGGCGGCGGTGGGGCGAGCACGCTGCGGTCGCCATTGTGCTCGGGGGGGCTGACCACGCCTGCGTTTTCCATCGCCTCGATCAGGCGCGCGGCGCGGTTGTAGCCGATCTTGAGCCGACGCTGCACGCCGGAAATCGACGCGCGGCGGGTTTCGGTGACGATCCGCACCGCCTCGTCATACAGCGGATCGGACTCATCGCCGGCCGACGCGCTGGACTCGGGCAGCCCGCCGGCGCCGACCACCACGCCATCGCCCATCATCTGTACTTCGTCGAGCACGCCGCTGATGTAGTCGGCCGGCCCGCTGGCCTTCAGGTGTTCGACCACGCGATGCACTTCCTCATCGGACACGAACGCGCCATGCACGCGGTCCGGCAGCGCGGTGCCCGGCGGCAGGTACAGCATGTCGCCGTGGCCGAGCAGGGTTTCCGCGCCGGACTGGTCGAGGATGGTGCGCGAGTCGATCTTCGAGCTGACCTGGAAGCCGATGCGGGTGGGAATGTTGGCCTTGATCAGGCCGGTGATCACGTCCACCGACGGGCGCTGGGTGGCCAGGATCAGGTGGATGCCCGCGGCACGCGCCTTCTGCGCCAACCGCGCGATCAGCTCTTCGACCTTCTTGCCGACAATCATCATCATGTCGGCGAATTCGTCGATGAAGATCACGATGAACGGCAAGGTCTCCAGCGGACGCGGTGCCTCGCCCAGCTCCGGGTTGGGCTTGAACAGCGGATCCATCAGCGGCTGGCCGGCGTCCTCGGCGTCCTTGACCTTCTTGTTGAAGCCGGCCAGGTTGCGCACGCCCACCGCGCTCATCAGCTTGTAGCGCCGCTCCATTTCGGCCACGCACCAGCGTAGTCCGTTGGCGGCCTCCTTCATGTCGGTCACCACCGGCGCGAGCAGGTGCGGAATGCCCTGGTAGACGCTCAGCTCGAGCATCTTCGGGTCGATCATCAGCATCCGCAGGTCTTTCGGCGAGGCCTTGTAGAGCAGGCTCAGCACCATGGCATTGACCGCCACCGACTTGCCCGAACCGGTAGTACCGGCCACCAGCAGATGCGGCATGCGCGCCAGGTCGGCCACGGTCGGGCGGCCGGCAATGTCCTTGCCCAGCGCCAGGGTCAGCGGGCTGGCCGACTTGTCGTACTCCTTGGAGCGCAGCAGCTCGGACAGGTAGATCATTTCGCGGGTGACGTTGGGGATTTCCAGCCCCACCACCGACTTGCCCGGGATCACATCGACCACGCGCACCGACTTCACCGACAGGCCGCGCGCGATGTCCTTGTCCAGCGAGCTGATCTGGCTGACCTTGATGCCCGGCGCCGGTTCGATCTCGAAGCGGGTGATGACCGGACCCGGATAGGCGCCCACCACCTGCGCGTCGATGCGGAAATCCTTGAGCTTGAACTCGATCTGCCGCGACAGCGTTTCCAGCGTGGTTTCGTCGTAGCCCTTCGGCTGCGGCTTGGGATCGTCCAGCAGCGCCAGCGGCGGCAGGTCGGAGCCGTCGCCGTTGACGCCGCGGAACATCGGAATCTGGGTCTCGCGCTTGGCGCGGTCGCTCTTCTCCAGCACCGGCTCGGGACGCGGCTCGATCTTGACTGGCTCACGCTTGGCGCGGACCTCCGCGTCGACCTTGCGGACCTCCTGGCGCTCCTCGCGCATCGCACGGGTTTGCTGCCATTCGCTGGCCTGGTCCTTCTTCTTGTTCAGCAGCGGCGGCAGCGCAAGCACCGCACGGCCGATCTTCTCCATCACCACGAACCACGAAATCCCAGTGGCCAGGGTGATCGAAGCCAGCAGCAGCACGAGCACGAACATGTTCGCGCCCAGCGCGCCAAAACCGGCGCTGAGCGAGTTGCCGACCAGCCGGCCGAGGATGCCACCGGCATGGCCGACATCGCCATTGAACAGGCGCAGGTGCAGGAAACCGGTGCCGGCAATCAGGAACCCGACCAGCCCGACCAGCCGCAGCGCCGGATCCAGGTCGTGCTCGCCCTTGCTCTCACGCTTGAGGCCGAACATCGCGAACCAGGCCAGCGCCCCCAGCACCACCGGCAGCAGGAAGGCCATGAAACCGAACAGCTGCAGCAGCACGTCGGCAATCCACGCCCCTACCCGGCCGCCCATGTTCTGGATCGGCGCCACCACGCTGCCGGTATGCGACCAGCCCGGGTCGCTCGCCGAATAGGTAAACAGACTGGCGACCAGATACAGCAGCGCCGGCGCTATCGCGATCAGGCCGAGGTCGCGCCACAGGCGCTGCCGGCGCGGGTTGTCGACCGGCGCCGCAGCCGCAGCACGGCGCGACGCCGCTTTGCCGTCGGGAGACTTGGATCGTTCGGGAACCTGCTTCGCCACCTTAGACCACACCTTGGGAATGCACTGTTAGTCCTTGATAATAAACGACTGAGCCGCGCCCCGGTAGGTCACGACCGTTGGTCGTGACACCTCACCGCAGCCATCACCGCCAAAACCCCGCCGCGTGCCATCGGCCCCACCCTCCGGGTCGCGCCGTTCCACCGTTCGCCTTGAACCCGCCGCTTCCTGCCGCCACTCTATAGGTCGCGCCACGACCAACGGTCGTGGCCTACCCGTTTGCGCCACGACCGACGGTCGTGGCCTGCCGACCTGCCTTGGACGCTGTGCAATGCATCGCCAGCGCCCCGCCCCATCATCTCTTTGCGAGTCTACATGAGCAATTCCAAGCCTTCCCGCCACCAGAAGCTGGTCATCCTCGGTTCCGGCCCCGCCGGCTGGACCGCAGCGGTCTACGCCGCACGCGCCAACCTGAACCCGGTGGTGATCACCGGCCTGCAGCAGGGCGGCCAGCTGATGACCACCACCGAGGTGGACAACTGGCCGGGCGATGCCCACGGCCTGATGGGCCCGGACCTGATGGCGCGCATGCAGGCCCACGCCGAGCGCTTCGAGACCGAAGTGATCTTCGACCACATCCACACCGCCGACCTGCAGCAGCGCCCGTTCAAGCTGATCGGCGACAGCGCCGAGTACACCTGCGACGCGCTGATCATCGCCACCGGCGCCACCGCCAAGTACCTGGGCATCCCGACCGAAGAGACCTTCAAGGGCCGCGGCGTGTCGGCCTGCGCCACCTGCGACGGCTTCTTCTACCGCGACCAGGACGTGGTCGTGGTGGGCGGCGGCAACACCGCCGTGGAAGAGGCGCTGTACCTGTCCAACATCGCCCGCAAGGTCTACCTGGTCCACCGCCGCGACACCCTCAAGGCGGAAAAGATCATGCAGGACAAGCTGTTCGCGAAGGTCGCCTCGGGCAAGATCGAGACCGTGTGGCACCATCAGGTGGAAGAAGTGCTGGGCAACGACGCCGGCGTCACCGGCGTGCGCGTGAAGTCCACCCTGGACGGCAGCACCCGCGACATCGACGCCCACGGCTTCTTCGTCGCCATCGGCCACCATCCCAACACCAGCCTGTTCGACGGCCAGCTGGCCATGAACAACGGCTACCTGGAAATCCGCTCGGGCCTGGGCGGCAACGCCACCCAGACCTCGGTCGAAGGCGTGTTCGCCGCCGGCGACGTGGCCGACCAGCACTACCGCCAGGCCATCACCTCGGCCGGCTTCGGCTGCATGGCCGCCCTGGACGCGGAGCGCTACCTGGACGCGAAGGGCGAGCTGGGCTGAGCCCACGCGGACAGCATGGAATCGAAGGCCGGTGCCAGTGCACCGGCCTTTTTTTTGGACGGGTCCGCACTCGTGCTACTAATTATCCTCCTCCGCCGTTGGCGACGCGACGAGATCCTCAGGTCCATAGCGCTTGAGCGGCGTCCCCTGCTTCTCGAACTTCACTTCACGAATCGGAAGCCCTGCCTGCTCGGCGTGCTGCCGCAAGGTCATGGCCAGCGGGATCAGCAACCGTCGTGCGACATCGGAGCCACGGGGAACACCCGCCCCGAAATCGACTGTCATGGTGCGACCTTTCATGTCTATCGAAACGCGCACGTCGATCAACGGAGAGGACGTATCTGCCCCGCGGTAACGCGACACCGCCACGGATGCCTGCTTCTCGAGCAGCAGAATCAGCTCTGCGTCGATATACCAGGTGGTCGAAACTTCGGCCGACGCATCCGCCATTCTGGCGCTGTCCACGAACGGAGGCGGCACGACTGTTGCGCCTGCCGAACCCATCATCAGGAGCAGACCGCCGGCTCCTGCCAGATGCTGCAATTGTTTGACTGCCACTGCCATCTCCCTGCACCGTCACGCTTCAGGCTTGAAGCGGGTGGCAAATGTGCGCCGTCCGCCGGGAAAGCTGCGGGCACCACCTCACGCTTTCGGACGTGCACCAATCGGCTTTTCAATCGCACTGACTGACTCCATCGGCGCAGCCTAAAAGGCCCCCATTGCCATCGTCGTGCCCTATCCTTTGGCCATGCCCGATACGCGCTTTCTCCATCGCCTCGCCGATCTTCCCGCCGCCGACTGGGACGCCCTGCATGACGGGTGCAACCCGTTTGTCAGCCATGCCTTTCTGTCTGGCCTGGAGGAGCACGGCTGCCTGCGTGCCGAATGGGGCTGGCGGCCGCGCCATTTCACGGTGTGGGACGACGGCCAGCTGGTCGGGGCCATTCCCGGCTACCTGAAGGACAACTCGCACGGCGAATTCGTGTTCGACCATGCCTGGGCCAACGCCTATGCCCGGCATGGGCTGGACTACTTCCCAAAGTGGTTGGGCGCGGTGCCGTATTCGCCGGTGACGGGACCGCGACTGCTCGCCCGGGATGCCGCTACGGCAAAGACCCTGGTGGCGGCCCTGCGCGACGAAGTGGGCCGGATGGGCTGGTCGTCGGCCCACGTCAACTTCCATGCAGCAGATGACGACACCGCATTCGGCACGGACTGGCTGCTGCGCGAGGACATCCAGTTCCAGTGGCACAACCCGGGCGACTGGAGCGACTTCACCAGCTTCCTCGCCGCGATGGACCACAAACACCGCAAGAACATCCGCCAGGAACGCGCCAAGCTGGCGCGCAGCGGCGTCAGCTACCGCATCGTGCACGGCGATGAGGCGAGCGCCGCCGACCTGCAGGCGATGCATGGCTTCTACCTGCAGACCTTCAGCGAGTACGGCAATTCGCCGGCGCTGACCCTGCCCTTCCTGCAGCACCTGGCCGCCACGATGCCGCGCCAGCTGGTGATGTTCCTGGCCGTGCACGACGAGCAGCCCATAGCAGGGGCGCTGTGCCTGCGCGGCGCCGACACCCTGTATGGCCGCTACTGGGGTGGCGCCACCCTGCCCGGCTTGCATTTCGAGACCTGCTATTACCAAGGCATCGAGTACTGCCTGCGCGAAGGGCTGTCCCGGTTCGAACCCGGTGCCCAGGGCGAGCACAAGCTGGCCCGGGGCTTCCTGCCACAACCGGTACGCAGCCGCCATTGGATCGCCGAACCGGCGTTCGCCGAGGCGCTGGCCGGCTGGTGCGAGCAGGAACGGCAGGAGGTGCAGCGCTATGCGCGGGTGCTGGCCGACCACAGCCCGTTCAAGGACGGCACGGCCACATGACCCGCCACCTGCCCTGGCGGCTGGACGACCGCCCTGACGCGCCCTTCCCGCCGGCCGAAACCGCGTTGCGCGAGCCGGACGGGCTGCTGGCGCTGGGCGGCGACCTGTCGCCGGTGCGGCTGCTGAATGCCTACGCCGGCGGCATCTTCCCGTGGTTCTCGGAAGGCCAGCCGCTGCTGTGGTGGTCGCCGGACCCGCGCATGGTGTTCCGCACCGACGGGGTGCACCTGTCGTCCCGTTTCCGGCGCAGCCTGCGCGGCAGCAACTGGGTGCTGCGCGCGGACACCCGCTTCCGCGAGGTGATCGAGGCCTGCGCCGCCAGCCCTCGCCCGGGGCAGGACGGCACGTGGATCACCCGCGACATGATGGAGGCCTACGAGGCGCTGCATGCGCTCGGTTTTGCCCATTCAATCGAAGTGCTGGAGGGCGACCGGCTGGTGGGCGGCATCTATGGCGTGGCGATGGGCCGGATGTTTTTCGGGGAAAGCATGTTCAGCGCCAGCAGCGGCGGTTCCAAGGTGGCGCTGGCCGGGTTGGCACACACGTTGGGGGAATGGGGCTGGCCGTTGATCGATGCGCAGGTGGAGAACGACCATCTGCTGCGGATGGGCGCCGAGCATTGGCCGCGGGAGCAGTTCCTGGGGATGGTCCGCGAGCTGGTGCGGAGGGATGAGGCGCCGGGAGCCTGGACAGCACGGGTTGGGGAAGTGTCGGTGGCGGCGCTGGTGGGTCGGGCGTCGTGAGGTGGCGGGCGGCGCCTGGGCCGGCCAACGGCCGGCGCTACCGGGATTGCGTTCGGCGGCGGACAGCGCTGGGCCGCTGCGGTTAACATAAACTTTGCATGTGGGGGCGGTTGCGCGTAAAATGCCCGCTCTTAAGGCCAGCTCGGCCGTTTATAGAACTGCACAGGACTACATGTCGAAAGACGACTCCATCGAGTTCGAAGGCACCGTCAGCGAGACGCTGCCGAACACCACTTTCCGCGTACGACTGGAAAATGGGCATGAAATCATCGCCCACATCTCCGGCCGCATGCGCAAGAACTACATCCGCATCCTGACGGGCGACCGCGTGAAGGTCGAAATGACCCCGTACGACCTGACCAAGGGTCGCATCACCTACCGCATGAAGTAAGCGGCAAGGCGACTTCCCACGGGAAGACGCAATCGAGGGCCGGCCCTGCGCTGGCCTTTTTGCGTGGGTGCCATTCAGCCAAGCGGACCCTGCCGGCAGTCACTATGCCCCACGCCACCCTGACGTAAGTCAGCCTGCCTTGCTGCAGATTCGCCTAGCGCGGATTGAGCGCAGTGTAAGCACTGGTCCACTCCGGACCGTATGCGACTGGCCCCCGACATGAAGACCCTGATCCCGCTTTGCCTGCTCGCCGTGTACACCCTTGCCGGTAGCGCGGCGGCTCAAACCGCGCCCGGCGCAGGCGAATGCGTCGCCCTTTCCAGCGATCGTCAGATCGTGCGCAACAACGCTGGGCAGAGCGTACTGCTGCGCAGTGGCAGCGACCACTACGTGGTCCGCTTCACCCGCTCCTGCAGCAGCGCGGCAACTTCGCGAAAGCTGCGCTTCGACACCCCCTCCCAGGAGAACCAGCTGTGCGCAGGCACCAGCCGCCTGGTGACCGACAGTCAGTCCTGTTCGGTGGATAAAGTGAAGCCGATCAGCGCGGAAGAGTTCGCCTCACGCTCGCGGTAACACCGCGCAGAAAAAAACGCCCCTCCCGGGGCGTTTTTTCTGGGACCTGGATCACTCCACCGTGGCGGGCAACAACCGTTCCGGCTCGGCCTGGGTTTCGACGAAGAGCTCGTCGTCGCGGACATCGATGCTGACCCGGCCGCCGTTGACCAGCTTGCCGAACAGCAGTTCGTCGGCCAGCGGACGCTTGATCTTGTCCTGGATCACGCGCGCCATCGGGCGGGCACCCATCAGCGGGTCGAAGCCGTGGCGGGCCAGCCAGTCGCGCGCGGTCGGGGTGGCCGACAGGCTGACGTGCTTTTCCTGCAGCAGCATCTCCAGCTCGATCAGGAACTTGTCCACCACGCGCAGGATGTGCTCGAAGCCCAGCGGCTGGAACTGCACCACCGCATCGAGGCGGTTGCGGAATTCCGGCGTGAAGCTCTTGCGGATGATCTCCATCGCATCGGTGGCATGGTCCTGGCGGGTGAAGCCGATCGAACGCCGCGAGGCCTGGGCCGCGCCGGCATTGGTGGTCATCACCAGCACCACGTTCTTGAAGTTCGCTTCGCGCCCGTTGGTGTCGGTGAGCACGCCGCGGTCCATGACCTGCAGCAGGATGTTGAAGATGTCCGGGTGGGCTTTCTCCACCTCGTCCAGCAGCAGCACGCAGTGCGGGGTCTTGACGATCTTCTCGGTGAGCAGGCCACCCTGGTCGAAGCCGACATAGCCCGGAGGCGCACCGATCAGGCGGCTGATCGAATGCGGCTCCATGTACTCGCTCATGTCGAAGCGGACCAGCTCGATGCCCAGCTGCAGCGCCAGCTGCTTGGTCACCTCGGTCTTGCCCACGCCGGTGGGGCCGGCAAACAGGAAGTTGCCGATCGGCTTTTCCGGGTTGGCCAAGCCCGATCGGGCCAGCTTGATCGCCGAGGACAGGGTTTCGATGGCCGGATCCTGGCCGAAGATCACCATCTTCAGGTTGCGCTCCAGGTGCTGCAGCACATCCTTGTCGGTCGCACTGACCTGCTTGGCCGGGATACGCGCCATCTTCGCCACGATGGTTTCGATCTCCTCGATGTCGATCAGCTCCTTGCGCTCGCCGTCGGGCAGCAGCCGCTGGCGGGCACCGGCTTCGTCGATCACGTCGATGGCCTTGTCCGGCAGCAGGCGGTCGCCGATGTGCTTGACCGACAGGTCCACCGCCGCCTGCAGTGCGTCATCGGCGTAGGTCACGCCGTGGTGCGCTTCGTACTTCGGCTTCAGGCCCTGCAGGATCTCGTAGGTTTCGCCCACCGTGGGCTCGACGATGTCGATCTTCTGGAAGCGGCGTGCCAGCGCACGGTCCTTCTCGAAGATGCCGCGGTATTCCTGGAACGTGGTCGAGCCGATGCAGCGCAGCTCGCCCGACGCCAGCGCCGGCTTGATCAGGTTGGAGGCGTCCATGGTGCCGCCCGACGCCGAACCGGCACCGATGATGGTGTGGATCTCATCGATGAACAGCACTGCGTTGGGCATCTTCTTCAGTGCGGTCAGCACGCCCTTGAGGCGCTTCTCGAAGTCGCCGCGGTACTTGGTGCCGGCCACCAGCGCGCCCAGGTCGAGCGAGTAGATCACCGCGTCGGCCAGTACTTCGGGCACCGAGCCTTCGACGATGCGCTTGGCCAGGCCTTCGGCGATGGCAGTCTTGCCCACGCCGGCTTCGCCGACATACAGCGGGTTGTTCTTGCGGCGGCGGCACAGGACCTGGATGGTGCGCTCGATCTCGTCGCGGCGCCCGACCAGCGGATCAATCCGGCCGTTGCGCGCGGCTTCGTTGAGGTTGCTGGCGAATTCGGCCAGGGCGTCGCCCTTGCCCTCGCCATCCCCACCCTCGGCGCGCCCCTCGGCGTCCGACGACGGCGGCACTTCGCCCTCCTCGCCCAGCTTGGCGATGCCATGGGAGAGGTAATTGACGATGTCCAGCCGGGTCACGTCCTGCTGGTTGAGGTAATAGACCGCGTGCGAGTCCTTCTCGCCGAAGATCGCGACCAGCACGTTGGCGCCGGTGACCTCCTTCTTGCCCGAGGACTGAACGTGGTACACGGCGCGTTGCAGCACGCGCTGGAAGCCCAGGGTGGGCTGGGTGTCGCGTCCGTCATCCTCGGCCAGGCGGGACACCGAGGCCTCGATGGCCTGCTCCAGTTCCTGGCGCAGGCGTTCGGCGTCGGCCCCGCAGGCCTTGAGCACGGCTTGGGCGGACGGGTTGTCGAGCAGTGCCAGCAGCAGGTGTTCCACCGTCATGAACTCATGGCGGGCCTCACGGGCGCGCTTGTAGCACTGACCGATGGTGTGTTCGAGGTCTTTACTGAACATGTTCTACTCCGGCGGCAGTTGAGAACAATATGCGGCCTACCTGCTTAATTTCCATCACCCTAGCGGATCGGTGCGTTCAGATGGCGTTAGCACTTGCATGATCATGCCCGAGACGACGCCAGCATTGGCTGCCTGCCCGTGATGGCGACGTCATCGAGAGATTGCAAGCGCCCCGCCTACCCGGCAGTCCCCGGCGCTGTTTCAGACAGGGACGGGCATAGGGGCCGGGAGCGGCCATCGGGGACAGGATGCGTGGGCCGGCCAACGGCCGGCGCTACGAATCGTCGTGGGCCCATAGGGATCTGGATCAATCAACCGGGGCGCCGGCACGGGCGAATCAGCCGGCCTTTTCCATCGTGCACAGCAGCGGATGCTGGTTCATGCGCGAGAATTCATTGACCTGGGCCACCTTGGACTCGGCCACTTCACGGGTAAACACGCCGCAGACCCCGCGCCCACGGGTGTGCACGTTGAGCATCACCTGGGTGGCCTTTTCAAGGTCCATGGAGAAGAAGTGCTGCAGCACGGTCACGACGAAATCCATCGGGGTGTAGTCGTCGTTCAACAGCATGACCTGGTAGAACGGCGGCGGCGCGACCTCCGGCCGGGCCGGTTCCAGCGCTACGCCGTGGTCGTGGTGGGGTTCTTGGGAGGGCTCGCGAGGCATCCGCTCATTATAAACGCCGGACCGGCCGGATTGGACGTTGCCCCCCTGCCCCCGTCACAATCCGTGCATGAGCATCGACTTTCACAGGGATTTCATGAAAAGGATTGCCACCGCGCTCCTGTTGGCCGCCACCGTGTCCGGGGCCCAGGCCGCAGCACCCGACCCGGGCGTCGGCCGCGTGCTGGATACACTGAAGTACCCCTACGAGATCGACGAGGATGGCGACTACAAGCTGCTGTTCGACGTGGAAGGCGACCGCACTCAGCTGGTGTTCGTGCGCTCGACGGTGGAGGAATATGGCAAGCACAGGATCCGCGAGATCTGGTCGCCCGGCTACAACGCGCCGGGCAAGCAGTTCTCCGCCGCCATCGCCAACCGCCTGCTGGAAGACTCGCAGGACGCCAAGCTGGGCGCCTGGGTCAAGCAGGACCAGCTGGCCATGTTCGTGGTGAAAGTGGATGCCAACGCCAGCGCCGATGCGCTGGGTGACGCCATCGACGCGGCCATGAACACCGCCGATGCCATGGAACTTGAACTGACCGGAACGGACGAGTACTGACGTGAACGAAGTGCAGGACCTGCGCTGGGCGCCGCATGTCACCGTGGCCACCGTGGTGGCCAGGGACGGGCGCCTGTTGCTGGTGGAAGAAGCCATCGACGGCCGCGCCGTGCTCAACCAGCCGGCGGGCCACCTGGAGCCGGGCGAAAGTCTGGCCGCCGCCGCCGTGCGCGAAACCCTGGAGGAATCGGGCTGGACGGTGCGCCTGACCGCCTTCATCGGCACTTATCAATGGACCGCGCCGGACGGCACCCCGTTCCTGCGCTTCGCCTACGCTGCCGAGCCGGTGTCGCATGACCCGGACCGGCCGTTGGACACCGGCATCCTGCGTGCGCTGTGGTTGGACCCGGCCGAGCTGCAGGCCACCCCCTCGCGCCTGCGCAGCCCCTTGGTCTGGGAGGTCGTGGCCGACTTCCTGGCCGGCCATCGCCACCCGCTGAGCCTGGTCAGGGAGGTCGCATGAGCACCCCGCGCATCATGGTCGGCGTGTCCGGTGGCGTGGATTCGTCCGTCGCCGCCTGGCGGCTGGTCCAGCAGGGCGAGCCGGTGGCCGGACTGTTCATGCAGAACTGGGCCGATGACGGCAGCGGCGACTGCCGCGCCGAGGACGATCGCCGCGACGCCGTTGCGGTGTGTGGCCTGCTGGACATTCCATTCCATTTCCGCGACTTCTCCAGCGAGTACTGGGAGGGCGTGTTCGCGCATTTCCTGGCCGAGTACGCCGCCGGCCGCACCCCCAACCCTGACGTGCTGTGCAACCGCGAGGTGAAGTTCAAGCACTTCCTGGATGCCGCCCGCGAGCTGGGCGCCGAGCGCATCGCCACCGGCCATTACGCCCGCGTGGCCCGGCTGGGTGGGCAGTGGGCGCTGCTGCGCGGGGCCGACCGCAGCAAGGACCAGAGCTACTTCCTGCACCAGCTTGGCCAGGCCCAGCTGGCCGCTACCCTGTTCCCGATCGGCGACCTGCAGAAGAACGACCTGCGCCGGATCGCCCGCGACGCGCGCCTGCCCACCCATGCCAAGAAGGATTCCACCGGCATCTGCTTCATCGGCGAGCGTGACTTCCGCGAATTCCTGGGCCGCTACCTGCCCGCGCGCAGCGGCCCGATCCAGGACCCGGACGGCACGGTCATCGCCGAACACCCCGGCGTGTTCTATTTCACGCTGGGCCAGCGCGAGGGCCTGAACATCGGCGGCGTGCGCGGCCGCCCGGCGGCGCCGTGGTACGTGGTTGGCAAGGACGTGGCCAGCAACGTGCTGTACGTGGACCAGGACCGGGAAAGCCCGTGGCTGCAGTCGACCCGGCTGCACTCGGAAACCGCGCACTGGATCGCCGGCGCCCCGCCCGCCCGCAGTTTCGAGTGCACGGCGCAGACCCGCTACCGGCAGCCGGACGAACCGTGCACGGTGCGGGTCCGTGACGATGGCACCGTGGACGTGCGCTTCGCGCGGCCGCAGCGCGCCGTCACCCCCGGCCAATCCCTGGTGCTGTATGACGACGAGGTCTGCCTCGGTGGCGCGGTCATCGCCGCCACCGACGCCCCGCTGGAACAGCGCCTGCGCACCGCCCCTTCCCCCTTCGAGGTATCTGCTGCATGAGTTTTTCGATCGACGACCGCGTCCTTGCCCTGGCCGGCATTGCCCAGGCACTGCAGCAGGTGCGCCGCATCGCCGAAACCGGCCATTCCGAGGCCAGCGTGGTCCGTACCGCGATCGACAGCGTGTTCCGGATCGACGCGGACAGCCCGCAGGCCGTGTACGGCAGCGCGGCCAATGTGGCGCCTGGCCTGCGCCTGCTGCACAACTATTTTCGCAGCCAGGGCCAGGACGACATCCTGCCGCGGCTGGCGCTGGCGGTGCTGCAGCTGGAGCGTCGCTTCGTCCGTGAGCATGCGGTGGTCGACCAGGTCAGCGAGGGCATCGCCCGCGCCCGGCGCCAGGCGCTGGCGCTGAACGACAGTGCCCATCCCGACGTGCTGGCCAGCCTGGGCGGGCTGTATGCCGACACCATCAGCCATCTCAAGCCGCGGGTGATGGTGCAGGGCAACCCGCACTACCTGGGCCAGGCCGGGGTGGTGGCCGAGATCCGCGCGCTGCTGCTGGCGGCGGTGCGTTCGGCGGTGCTGTGGCGCCAGACCGGCGGCCAGTACTGGGATTTCCTGATCTCGCGCAAGGCGATGATCGAGGCGGTGGACCGTCAGCTGCGCTGACGGTGAGCTGTGACGACCAACGGTCGTCACCTACCGGAAAGGTGTGACGACCAACGGTCGTTACCTACCGGAAAGGTGTGACGACCAACGGTGATCACCTGCCGGCGCACAAAAAGTGCGCCGTGCCTAAAGCAATCGGGGGTACGGCCGATACATTCTCCGTGCACCTCCCCGAGAACGTTTATGTACTCACGCCTTTTCACTAGTCTGGCCGCCCCCCTGGTCCTGACCCTGCTGCTTCCTTTCGCGATCGGCTTCGACTGGCCGGCCGCCCTCACCTGGGCGCTGCTGACCACGATGACCCTGAGTTGGCTGGGCTTTGCCTGGTGGACCGCCCGCGCCCAGACCCAGCGTTCGCCGGAACACGCGCGCCTGATGCGTGAGCAGGACCAGCTGCTGACCGAGCTGCGTACCTTCGTCGGCAACGAAATCGACGGATCGCGGGGCGAGATCGAACGCGCCCGTGACCTGATCCGCCAGGCCGTGGCCGGCCTCGGCGGCAGCTTCGACGCGATGAACCGCAAGTCACGCCAGCAGAGCCAGGCGCTGGCCCGCATCGTCGACCGCGCCGGTGAAGACGGTGGCGCCGGCGTCGACGTGGCCCGCTT
This sequence comes from uncultured Stenotrophomonas sp., assembly GCF_963519925.1. Lineage (NCBI taxonomy): Bacteria > Pseudomonadati > Pseudomonadota > Gammaproteobacteria > Lysobacterales > Lysobacteraceae > Stenotrophomonas > uncultured Stenotrophomonas sp. The sequence goes on from NZ_CAUQPH010000030.1 coordinate 34,500, forward strand.
CGCCCAGCACGCCAGCAACCGCATGGAACAGCTGGTGGAAGCGCTGGAACAGGTCAGTGGCCAGAGCAGCACCACCGTGCAGCACATCGACCAGATGGCGCAGCACCTGGATGGGATCTTCTCGCTGCTCGAAGACGTCAAGTCGATCGCCGACCAGACCAACCTGCTTGCGCTGAACGCGGCCATCGAAGCGGCGCGTGCCGGTGAGGCCGGTCGCGGCTTCGCCGTGGTGGCCGACGAGGTGCGCAACCTGTCCGAGCGCTCCACCACCTTCAACGAGCAGATCCGCAAGCTGGCGCACAGCTCCAAGGACGCCATCGCCAAGGTCCGCGAAACGGTCTCGAACATGGCCTCGCGCGACATGGACCGCTCCCGCGAAGCGCGTCACGAAGCGGCGGCGATGCTGGACAACGTGGCCCAGATCAATGCGTCGCTGGGCGATGGCATGCGCGAGATTTCCGAGTGCGGCCGTGCCATCGACAGCAGCGTGGCCGAAGCGGTACGCGCCCTGCAGTTCGAGGACATCGCCACCCAGGCCCTGGGCGGCGTCCACACCCACCTGGACCGCCTGACCTCGATCAACCGCGAAGCGGTCGGCCTGCAGGAGCTGCTGCACCGCAATGGCGGCGTGTTCGACGCCGAAGTGGCCACGGCCCTGCAGCGCACCGGCAACCGCCTGCGCGACATGCGCAGCGAGTGGGAGCGCCCGCCGCACAAGCCGGTGAGCCAGCAGAGCATGGCCGCCGGCGCGGTGGAACTGTTCTGATCCCCGTACCACGCCGATAATGGCACCCACGATGGCCCCGGCATGTCCGGGGCCTTCGTGCGTGTAGTTCCCGGACCCTCCTGCTGAAGATCGCCGCATGTTGTTGAACGCCACCCCCAGCCAGGTCATCCCCGCCGGTAACGGTGCGTCGCCCGACGCGGCGGGCGACATCGCCCATCCTGCCCCGGTTCCCGTGGCGCCGAAGAGCGGCCGCGCGCTGCTGGCGGTGCTGGAACAGCAGGCGCAGCGGGAACTGGCTGGATTGATGGCCACGGCACCGGCGCCCGCGCCACTTGATCCCGCGTTGGCGGGATTGGCGTGGGACCTGGGGTTGAGCGGCGACATGGTTGATTGATACGGATCCCAATGGGCCCGTAACAATTCGTAGCCCCGGCCGTTGGCCGGACACCGCGCGCAGCGCGGTCCACGGGCACCGGTAGCGCCGGCCGTTGGCCGGCCCACGCGCCCTCAAGGCGCAACCGGAATCCGCACCGCGTCGCCCGGCACCGCGGCCATCGGCACCGCCTGCGCGCCGCCGTTCTTCAACCACTGCGCCAGATCACGCGGGGTCAGCGGCCGGGAATACAGGTAGCCCTGGATCTCATCGCAGCCCTGGCGACGCAGCATCGCCTCTTCCTGCTCGGTCTCCACGCCTTCGGCGACCACTTTCATGCCCAGCGCGTGGCCCAGGTGCACGATCGCCTGGGTGACTTCAGCGGTGCCGGTGTCGTGCAGCATGCCCTGCACGAAGCTGCGGTCGATCTTCAGGCGCCCCACCGGGAACCGGTTGAGGTAATGCAGGTTGGAGAAGCCGGTGCCGAAATCGTCCACCGCCAGCGGCACGCCATGCCGTTCCAGCACGTCGAAACAGTGGCGCAGCACGTCGGTGTCGCGGATCAGCGCCGATTCGGTCAGTTCCAGCTCAAGGCGCTGCGGCGCCCAGCCATGGGCGTGGCAGATGTCGATGACGCGCTCGGCGAACCCGCGGTCGCGCAGCTGTACGGCGGACACGTTCACCGCGATGCGGTCGAACACCAGCCCGGCGCGGTCCCAGGCAGCCGCCTGGCGGCAGGCCTCGGCCAGCACCCAGTCGCCGATGCGGACGATTTCGCCGCACTTTTCGGCAATGGGAATGAACTCGGCCGGGCTGCAGTAGCCGATCCCAGGGCGGTGCCAGCGCAGCAGCGCTTCGATCGCCGGGGGCTGATCATGGGCGGCGTGCAGCAGCGGCTGGTAGGCCAGGCTGAACTCCTCGCGCTCGATCGCCCCGAGCAGGCCATGCTCGATCTCCAGCTTGCGCTGGATCCGCAGCAGGGCGTCCTGGCTGTAGTACTGGTAAGTATTGCGTCCGGCTTCCTTGGCCGCATGCATCGCGGCATCGGCCGCGCGCAGCAGCGTGTCGAAGTCGGCGCGTTCGTCGTCGAGCATCGCGATGCCCACGCTCGCCCCCACCTTCAAGGTGGTGTCGCCGCGTTGCAGCGGCTCGGCCAGCGAGGCGATCAGCTTGCGCGCCACGTGCCCGGCATCTTCCGGGTCGGCCAGGTCGCGCAGCACCACGATGAACTCGTCGCCGTTGAAGCGGCCGAACAGGTCGGCATTGCGCAGGTTCTGGTGCAGGCGTGACGCGGCCGCCTTGAGCAGCGCGTCGCCGGTGGCGTGGCCGAAGGTGTCGTTGATGGTCTTGAAGCCGTCCAGGTCGATGAACAGCATCGCCAGCGCGGCGCCGCGGTCGCGCGCTTCCTCGATCGCATCGCCGGTCTGCTCGCGCAGCAGCATGCGGTTGGGCAGGCCGGTGAGCAGGTCGTAATGGGCGAGCAGTTCGATCCGCTCGTTGGCCTCGCGTTCGCGGGTGATGTCACGGAACAGAACCACGTATCGGGTCGGCAGGCCGTCGCGGTGGTCCAGCTCGATCAGCACCTGCACCCAGATGCGCAGGCCGGACTGGCGGTAGAAGCACAGGTCCAGCTGTTCGGGCAGGCCGCCGGCGGCGATCCGGGCCAGCGCGGCTTCGAAGGCATCGCGCGAGTCCTGGGTATACAGCGCAAGCGCCTGGTCCAGGGTGATCGGCTCCTTGCGCAGCCCGTGGATGCGGTAACACTCCTCGGTCCACTGCATGTGGCGGGTGGCCACGTCGATTTCGCAGCCCCCGATCCTGCCCAGCGCGGAGACCCGGTTGAGCAGTTCGGTACGCCAGCGGATCAGGGCGTCGGTCTGGTGCTGTTCGGTGATGTTCTGGACCTGGCCCAACAGGCGCTGGATGCGCCCGTCCGGGCCCAGCAGCGGCTGCATCCACACGCGCAGGTGCAGCACGCCTTCGGACCCGCGCGGCAGCTCCAGCGCCAGCATGCTGGGCTTGTTGTCGCGCAGCATGCGTCGCCAGGCCTGGCGCAGCAGGGTGCGCGAGCGCGGCGCGAGCAGGCGCAGCCAGTGCCTGCGCCCACCCAGCCGGGCGTCGCCGACACCGAGCAGGGCGCGGAACTCCGGCGACCACCAGAACTGGCGGCTGTCCGGGTCCCACGACCAGCTGCCCATGCTGGCGATGCGCTGCGCTTCACGCAGGTGCACCTGCTGCTCGCGCAGCAACGCTTCCATCTGTTTCTGCGCCTGGATGTCGGTATGCGTGCCGACCATGCGCAGTGGCTGGCCATCGACAGTACGCGCCACCACCCTGCCCCGGTCCAGTACCCAGCGCCAGTCGCCATCCGGGTGACGCACGCGGTACTGGGCCGCGTAGACCTCGCCTTCGCCGCGCAGGTGCGCGTCCAGCGCGGCGCGCACGGCGGCCTGGTCGTCGGGATGGACC